>DQSV01000004.1 GCA_015663075.1 Methanothermococcus okinawensis
CATTTAAATTTATTTCTCTCAAAAAATAAAAGGCATTTTGTGTAGTTCTTGGCTTTGTGTTTATAGGTATGCCTGCAGTTCCAAAATTTAACATATCTATTCACATCATATATCACATTAACTTCAATGGGGATTATAGATATTATCCTAGGGAATATATATTATTTTAATAATTTATATATTTTTTAAATTAACAAAAAAAATTATAAAATTTAATTGAATTATAAAATTAGTTAATTATTGTGATATTATGGACATAAAACATTATATGGAATTAATGAGGGTAAAAAATTGTTTATCTGCCTCTATTGGAACACTTATTGCTGGGTTAATAGCCTCAAATTTTAATATCGATTTATTGCCCCCTATATTAATTGCAGCCCTTGTTGTATTTTTAATCTGTGGTTATGGAAATGTAATAAATGATATTTTTGACATAGAGATAGATAAAATAAACAAACCCCATAGACCTCTGCCCTCCAATAGAATATCCCTAAAAAATGCAAAGTTATTTTCATTCCTATTATTAATAACGGGTTTATTATTTTCCCTATTTAACAAAGTATGTTTTCTCATTGCCCTTATAAATGCTGTTGTACTCTATGTTTATGCTAAGAGGTATAAGAAAAATAAGATAGTAGGTAATCTATTGGTGGCCTATCTTACAGGATCAATATTCCTATTTGGTGGGGCTGCAGTTAATAATATATTAATAACACTGATCTTATTTTTATGTGCTCTCTTTGCAACATGGAGTAGGGAAATAATAAAGGATTTTGAGGATATGGAAGGCGATATTAAAGAAGGGGTGGTCTCCCTACCAATAAAATATGGGATAAAGTCCCTACATATTGCAGGGATATTACTAATAATTGCAATACTTTTAAGTCCATTGCCCTATATAATGGGCATATTTGGATTTTTCTACCTATACAGTATAATTTTATGTGATATAATGTTTATATATTCATTTATGGGTTTAATGAAGAATCCTTCAAAGAAAAATGCAGAAAGGGTTTCTAAGGAAATTAAACTCATTATGAATTTCATACTTATATCCTTTGTTATGGGGACCCTTTTAAAATAAAAATATAATAATGATTAAATTTTATTGGTTGAATTATATATCTTAATATTCATTATAAAAAATAGTAGGGTTAATTTTCAAAAAAATTACATGATAAAAGAATAATAATTAATACCTAATTTTGATTAATAACCAATAAAAGAAAATAAAATTAAAGAATAATAAAATTATAAAAATTTTAAAAAATTATAGTAATTTTTTTAATATTGGTGATTAGATGCACTGCCTTAAGGTTAATATTAAGGAGGGGGAGAAATTAAGGAGATATCTTTTGGATAGGGAATTATTAAACAGAGAATATAAATTAAAAAGAGAAGATAATTATCTATACCTACCCATTAAATCAAAATTTGACAATAAAGTAAAAAAAGAGATAAATACCCTATTCAATAATGTAGAACTTTTGGAATTGGAGGATAGAGAATTTTCAAGTAGATATCCTAAAAAACAGATGAATTTTAGGGAATATTTAATTAAAAACTTTAAAAGGGAAATAGAAGAGGGAAAAATATCCCTATCCTATGATATAATAGGAAAAATAGCAATAATCCAAATATCTGATGGTATTGATAAATGTCTCAGGGAAGAGATAGGAATTAATGCCTTAAAATTAATACCCTCTATTGAATCTGTTTTTAGAAGAAAGAGTAATATTGAGGGAATATATAGGACTCGTAAATTGGAACTTCTGGCTGGAAAATACGATACGCTTACACTTTATAAGGAAAATGGTTATAGATTATGGGTGGATGTTGAAAAGGTTTATTTTTCTCCAAGATTGGGATGGGAGAGAAAGAGAATTATGGAAAGAGTAAATTCTGAGGATGTTGTAATAGATATGTTCTGTGGAGTTGGTCCCTTCTCAATGGCCTGTAAAAATGCAAAAAAAATATACTCCATAGATATAAATCCCAATGCTATAGATCTACTTAAAAGGAATATTCTCTTAAATAAACTTCAAAATAAGATAATTCCAATCTTAGGAGATGTTAGAGATGTGGAGGTAATTGGAAATAGAGTAATTATGAATCTCCCAATGTATTCTCATCTATTTATAGATAAGGCCCTAAGTATGGTGGAGGATAATGGAATAATACATTACTATACCATAGGTAAAGATTTTAATAATGCAATGAATCTATTTCAATCAAAATGCGATTGCCAAGTAATTGAGAGGAGGATTGTGAAATCCTATTCTTCAAGGGAGTATGTTCTTGTATTGGATATAAAGGTAAATAAAATATAGAGTTATTTATAGATGGAATAAAATAATATGTTTTTAGGAATTATATAAAAAAATTATTATTTTTTTACGTCTGTCCACTTAATACAAACACTTACTAATTATTGTAATAAATAACAAATAATCTACAAAATATGTTTATCTCAATGTGGACACGTCCCGCTATTATTACATTATTTTATTTATGGGGGGAAATTATGAAACTAAATATAAATAGTAAAGAAATGATAAATAAATCAATAGAACTAATAAAAAAGTTATCAGCAAAATTAAATAAAGATATTAAAATAATGCATGTCTGTGGCTCCCATGAGCATGTAATATGTAAATATGGCATTAGGGAGGTTCTACCTGAGAGTATTACTGTTATTCCAGGTCCCGGATGTCCTGTATGCGTAACTACCCAAAGGGAAATTGATACTGCAATCTATTTGGCAGAAAGAGGATATGTTATAACTACCTTGGGGGATATGTATAGAGTGCCAGGTAGTAAGAAATCCCTAATGGAACTTCAATCAGAGGGAGCAGATGTAAGGATTGTATATGGCATAGGGGAGTCTATAAAGATTGCTAAGCGAGAAAATAATAAAAAGGTAATATTTATAGCAATAGGGTTTGAAACTACCTCTCCAACCACTGCCACTGAACTTATAAACCTTAAATCAAATAAAAGCAATAATGAAAATAATAACTTCTACATATTAAATTGCCATAGGCAAACTCCTCCTGTTATGGAATTTTTATTAAGTAATGGAAATAGCAATATTGATGGATTTATATGCCCAGGGCATGTTTCAACAATCACAGGATTAAAACCCTATTATGAGCCATGTGAAAAATATGGAGTTCCTATGATAGTGGCAGGTTTTGAGCCCATTGATGTATTAATGTCCATCGTTATGATATTGAAGCAGAAAATAGAAAATAAGCCACGGGTAGAAAATGAGTATAAAAGGGCCGTTAGGGATGAAGGAAATATAATAGCCCAGAAAATGATAAAGGAGGTATTTGAACCTGTTGATATTCCTTGGAGGGGTTTTCCAATAATAAAAAATGGAGGATTAAAACTTAAAGAGAAATATAGGGAATTTGATATAACCAACAATGAAGATCTTCCTGAGATAAAAGAAGTTATAAATAAAAACTGCATATGTGGGGACATATTAAGAGGGGAAAAGTTGCCCACGGATTGTAAATTATTTGGAAAATCCTGCACTCCCTTTAATCCCATTGGAAGTTGCATGGTTTCTGATGAAGGAACCTGTAGAATATTTTATAAGTATCATGTATTATGATTTTATTAGGTTTATACCATAATATTTAAATACCATTTGTTATAACTTTATTTGGAACATTAAAAGTAAAAAATAATTTTCTATTTTTGTTTTTAATAGAAATAATTAAAAAACATAATTTAAAAATAAATGATATAAAAAATATAAATAAATATTTATAATTTTAATTAATTAAAATTAAAAAATAAAAGGGTGTGAAACATGGAAGATGAAAGAATATATACTATACCATTAAGGGATATTACAAATAAATCAAAATCTACAAAAAGGGCTCCAAGAGCCATAAGAAAAGTTAGGGAATTTTTAAAAAGACATACAAAATCCAAAGTAGTGAAGTTGGATAAATCCATAAATGAAAAAATATGGGAAAGAAGTTTAAATAAAATACCTGCAAGAATAAGAGTCAAAGTGGTTAAAGAGGAAGAAAGCATAGTAAAGGCAGTGTTAATAGAATAGAATAAATATTTTTAAAATATTTTTATTATTTTTTAATAATAATTTTAAATTTTTTGTGATAAAATGAGAATAATAAGGGAATATTTTTCGGGAATATCCACAATAGGAGTGCTCTCCCTTGCAACAGAAAAGTTTGGATTATTTCCTCACTTCATTGAAGAGCAATCTTTGGATAAATACTCTAAAATACTGAATATACCTGTTAAGAAAATAAACATTGGTAATAGTTCCTTAATTGGCTCCCTATGTGCAGCAAACTCTTATGGTATGATATTACCCTCCTCCTTTACATTGGATAAAGAGATGGATATACTGTACGACTTCATGAAGGAGAATGATATTGATATCACTATTAAAAGATTAACCTCCAAAAACACTGCCTTTGGTAATCTAATATCTGCCAATGATAAGGGATGTGTAATTTCCAAAGAATTGGAAAAATATAAAAGAGAGATTGAGGACATATTGGATGTTGAAGTAATGGTTGATAACATTGCAGGGTTAGCAACAGTGGGCTCAAATATTGTTATAACCAATAAAGGTGGATTACTCCATCCAAATACCACTGAAGAAGAAATAGATAGGTTAAAGGATATTTTTAAGGTAAATATTTTGGAAAGAGGGACTGCAAATAAGGGTATAACATCAGTAGGAGCCTGCATCATTGCAAATTCAAAGGGGGCCATTGTAGGTGGAGATACCACTGGACCTGAAATGTTAAAAATAGAGGAAGGCTTAGATTTAATAGATTAATTTTTATATAATTTCTAAAAGGTGGTGATATTATGGTAAAGATTTTTAAAATAACAGGAAAAATACTTGGTAAAGATGAAGTAATGGTATTTACAAAGGAATGTAGGGCTTTAAAAGAAGAGGATGCCTTGGAATATATATATTCTGATTTAGGAAGCAAACATCATGTAAAGAGAACCCTTATCAAAATTGAGGAAATTAAGGAAATAACAAAGGATGAGGTTACTGATCAAGTAATTCAAAAAATAATGGAGATGTAAATCTCTTTTTTAATTTATTTTAATATTATTTATTTTTTTTATAGTAATTATATTAATGTAGTATATATCTATTTTTTTAAAAACTTTAAAATATTTTTTAAAGAATATGGGTTTCTATAATATATGACATTTTTTTTTGTAAGAGTTTTAGGATAATAATTAACTTATTTTTAATATTATAATAAAAATTTATATAATATTAACATAACATTAATATATGCTATCAATATTGCTAATAGTTAAAAATAAATATAAAAAGCAATAGAACGTCTTTAAATATATTATGTTTTAAGGTCCTTAGGATAAGTTTATTAATATTATATTCTTAATGTATTTTTAATACTTTAACAAAATTTTGTATAAAATAAAGAGAAATTAACAGCAAGTATATTTTAAGTTAAATCTAACTTAACAAGATATTTAATATGAGTAAAAAAATTTAGAATAGTAAAAAGGTGGATGGAAAAAAAATGGAAACTTACGAAAGATTGGAAAATTATAGGATTGATAATTTTATACTATAGATGATCTCATAATCTATACTATAAATAATAATGGTGAAAACATGCATTTTGTTAGTGTTTTGGATATTGAAAAGGATCTACTAAAGGCAAATAAAAAAAATGCCGATAAAAATAGAGAAATACTTAATAAATATAATATAGTAGCCTTTGACTTTATGGGAGCCATAGGAAGTGGAAAAACCCTATTAATAGAAAAATTAATAGAGAACTTAAGGGATAGATACAACATAGGTTGTATTGCAGGGGATGTTATAGCAAAGTATGATGCAGAGCGAATGGAAAAATATGATAATGTTCAAGTTATTCCATTGAATACTGGAAAGGAATGCCATTTAGATGCCCATTTAGTGGGACATGCACTACAGGATTTTAATTTGGAGGATATGGATATACTCTTTATAGAAAATGTAGGGAACCTTATATGTCCTGCAGATTTTGATTTGGGAGCCCATAAAAGAATAGTGGTTGTAAGTGTTACAGAGGGAGATGATACTGTAGAAAAGCATCCCATGATATTTAAAACTGCAGATTTAACAATAATAAATAAAATAGATATTTCAGAGGCTGTTGATGCCGACCCTTTAAAAATGAAGAGGGATGCAGAAAAATTAAATAGGAATATGAAGGTGATATTAACTTCATTAAAAAAGAATCAGGGAATAGATGAAGTTATTGACTTCATTGAGAAATCCAAAGAGGAACTCAATAAATAAAGGTACTATAGGACAATGAACCAATAAAAAAATAAAACAGTATTA
>DQSV01000047.1 GCA_015663075.1 Methanothermococcus okinawensis
GACTCCTCTTCTCTTACTGTTTTAGATTTTCTCCTCTTTTTGTATCTATTGTATCTTACAAATTCTTTTATTTCAACAATTTAGCATAACAATTTTTATCCCTCTGAGATTTTCTTAAATACATAATCAAGAACCTTGTACAGCAACTCCTCTTACCTGTTAAGTTTTTAATAACTTATATCTAATCTTAGGAAACAGTTTTCTTTAATAAAAGGAGTATAAGCAACATTTATACTCCCTTGAAGTGCAGATGCAAGAATTAGAAGTTATGGGCCATACAAGAATATTATCTCCCTATTGACTTATGTGAATGGTGTTCATCTATAATTATTTATTAATTCTCTTATTTTCTGTCTTCTTAATGTATTTTCTACCAATTGTTTATAATCTTTATATGGTTATTTTAGTATATTTTATTAGAGGGAAGTGGGTTATTAGGTAAATAATATTATATATTAAAAGAATAAATCAATTTCCCTTTTGGCACTATCTTCAGAGTCCGAAGCATGTATTAAATTGTCTGGCGTAGAGAATCCAAAATCTCCCCTTATTGTTCCAACGTCTGCCTCTAAGGGGTTTGTTTTTCCTATCATTTTTCTAACTACAGATACTGCTCTCTCCCCTTCAACTACCATTGCCACTACTTTACCAGAGGTTATAAATTCCACAAGACTTTCAAAGAAGTCTTTATCCTTGTGCTCCTCATAATGCTTTTCAGCAAGTTTCCTTGATATAGTTAACATTTTCATTTCAATTATCTCCAACCCTTTATCTTCAAATCTTTGAATTATTCTCCCTATCAATTTTCTTTTTACAGCATCTGGCTTTAACATAACAAAAGTTTTTTCTTTCAAGATATCCCCTCCAATTTTTGTTACTATATATATTGTATGATTATTATTAAATATATTCAATTTTTGTATTTTATATTATGATTGTGAATATATTATAAATATATTGCATGGATGTTATCGAATATTCATATTTAGATATACGAATAACATAAGATACTAAATATATTTTTTTTATAAACATGAAAAAACATTCAAAGGCATGAATATAAATAAATATTATATATTATGAAAAATAACTAAAAAATATAGAGATATTGGTTAAAAATTTTTAAGGGTGAGATTATTATATGCATAATAATGGGGAGTGAAAGTGATTTGAAAATTGCTGAGAAGGGAACATCTATTTTAAAAGATTTTGGCGTAGATTTTGAAGTAAGGGTGGCTTCTGCTCATAGAACCCCTGATTTAGTGGAAGAGATTGTAAAAAACAGTGATGCTAAGGTATTTATAGCAATTGCTGGGCTTGCAGCACACCTTCCAGGTGTTGTGGCCTCATTAACAACAAAACCAGTAATTGCAGTACCTGTTGAGAGTAAATTAGATGGAATGGATGCTCTTTTAAGTTGTGTCCAGATGCCTCCTGGAATACCAACTGCAACTGTAGGAGTAGATAGAGGAGATAATGCAGCACTTTTAGCTCTTGAGATTTTAGCTATATCAAATGAGGAGTTATCTAAAAAGTTAGATGAATTCAGAAAGAAACAGAGAGAAAATGTCATTGAATCAGATAAAAGAGTTAGAGGATTGTGTTAAAAATAAAGTGAGAGAATATCAATTTAATTTCCCATCTATTTAATGGCATTTTTATTTAATATTATTTATTTTTTATTTGAATTCATAATAATTTATTTTTTATCATTTTTATTTTTCTATGGGTATATTTACCTTATCTATAAAGTCTCCATATTCAATGGGAGGCATAATATATAAGATATTACAATAAACTTATTTTTAAATTATTAATTAATAGTCAAATATTTTTTTAATTCCTATACAAATGCAACTTTACTTAAAAATAAATTTATAGATACTAACTATAAAAAATAAAATAACTTAAAAAAATAAAAATAAACAATTATATTGCTTAGATAAATAGGAATATATAAACTATAAAACGCTTAGAGAAGAAGAAATCGTAAAATCAGAGTGTAAAAGAACATAAGACTCCTTAAATGACTTAACCATAGACTTTAAAAGGAATGTTAAAATAGCAGATCTAATACCTAGTAAATTTTATAAATTTAAATTCGGTGGAATTTATGACTCAGATGATAGATGCCAAAAATAATGTAATAACAGAGGAAATGAAGTATGTTGCCAGAAGAGAAGGAATAGATCCTGATAAAATAAGAAAATTAGTATCCAAGGGATATGTTGTAATTCCAAAGAATATCCATAGGGCAACAAACCCTGTGGGAATAGGGGATAACTTAAGGACCAAAATAAATGTAAATATTGGGACTTCTCCAGATTGTGTAGATATTGAGCTGGAAATAAGAAAAACTAAAGTTGCCAATAAATATGGTGCCGATGCCATAATGGATCTAAGTACTGGAGGGGATTTATCAGAGATTAGAAAAAAAATAATGGAAAATACAGATTTACCAATAGGAACTGTTCCAATATATGAGATGGGGGTGATATCAAAGAAAAAATACGGAAGTATAATAGATATGGATGAAGACATAATGTTTAATACCATAGAAAAACAGGCTAAAGAGGGAGTGGATTTTATGACTCTACACTGTGGAATTACAAGGAATAGTGTGGAGTCTTTAAAAAAAGAGGACAGAATAATGGGTATAGTAAGCAGGGGAGGTTCTTTTTTGGCAGCCTATATTGTGCATCACAATAAGGAAAATCCCCTCTATTCCCAATTTGACTATCTATTGGAGATATTAAAGGAGCATGATGTGACACTGAGTTTAGGAGATGGTATGAGACCTGGATGCTTATGTGATAACACAGATAGGCCCCAAATACAGGAACTTATAATTCTTGGGGAACTTGTGGATAGATGTAGAGAGATAGGAGTCCAAGTTATGGTTGAGGGACCTGGCCATGTACCTTTAAACAATATAGAAGCCAATATAAGAATACAAAAATCAATATGTAAAAATGCCCCATTTTATGTATTAGGGCCCATTGTAACTGATATGGCTCCAGGATATGACCATATTACATCAGCCATAGGAGGGGCCATAGCTGGTTATGCTGGAGCAAACTTCCTATGCTATGTAACCCCTGCTGAGCATGTTAGATTAATGAATGAGGAGGATGTTAAGGAGGGAATAATAGCCGCTAAGATAGCAGCCCAGGCTGCCGATGTTGCAAAAGGCAATAAAATAGCCTGGGAAATGGAAAAAGAAATGGCAATTGCAAGGAAAAACCATCTATGGGATAAACAGTTCCAATTGGCATTTGATAAGGAAAAACCTAAAAGGATGAGGGAGGAATTACCCTCCTCAAATGAAAAGGCCTGTAGTGTCTGTGGAGATCTCTGTGCATTATTGATAGCAGAGAATATTAAAAAGGATAATTGTAAAAAAATTAAGTAAGTATCATTAATAAAAAATACTTTAATTCTTTATCAGAAATTATGAACTTTTATAATGTCACTATGTTAAGAATTATGCTTTTTCCTCAGTACTCAGGAACATTAAGGAAATGATAGGATTTTCACTTTTTAAGTATTTACTTCTTTCAGGTATATTAAAACCTTAAATCATTTTTGTCCTAATTTATTTTAATTATCCTTTATTTTTTTATTTTGTTCTTCTATTTTTAATTTTTTTATATTATTTATATTATTTATATTTATTTTTTTTATATTTTTTAAAAATTATTTTTTTTGTTTATTAATAATTCTCCAATAACCTATTAAATAAGGCCCCCTCTATAATCTTTAAAACATCTGTTCTTGTAATAATTCCAACAACCTTCTCATTATTATCCACTACTATTAACCTACCAATTCCATATCTGTCCATACTCATAAGGGCATCATATATCTTTTTTTCAGGAGTTATTGTTATGGGATTCTTTACCATTACTTTTTCAATGGTCTCCATCTCCATGTCCTTTGAAAGAGCATTTACCAAATCATGGTGGGTAAATATACCTACCAATTTATCATTGGATATAACTGGAGCCCCACTTATTTTATTTTCATAAAATATCTTGGCAGCCTCTTTTACAGTATAATCTGGGGAAAAGTATATTAAATTTTCTTTGATTGCAATATTGCCTATGTACATATTTGGAATACTTGTAACACCCATAACCTCTATTAACAGAATATGATTAATATCATCCCTCCCAATTACTTTACCAAATACTATAATTTTATTGTGATAGGTAGGACCTACTTTTAATAAATCCCCTTCTTTAAAGAGCCTAGTATCTCCTCTAATCTGTATCATTGAGGAGCAGGACTTCTCATGGGCCACGGTATCAAAAATTATCTTTTCAACACTTACCCCTTCAACCTTTTTATTGCCCTTATATATTGGAACCTCTATATTGCACTCCGAGGTCATACCTAAGGCTCTATACGTATAACTCGTTGGAATATAACCCCCTCTTGGCCCAGGCACCCCATCCACCAGATTTAATGACTTCAATGCTTGCATCTGATTTCTTATAGTTCCAGGATTTCTATTTAGTTTTTTTGCTATCTCTGTTCCCTTGACAGGCTTATTTTTTTCTTCATAAATATTTATCAATTCTTGAAGTATTTCCTTCTGGACTATTGTTAAATCCATAAAAACACCCTTGTTATGGTTCATTTAAGATTTATTATTTATATATTTAATATAGAAATATATAAATGTTCTTAAAAAAATATACTATTAAAAATATAATTATAAATAAAAATAATTGTAAATAAATTAAAAAGACATAGGTTTATAATATAACTCTCAACTCTATTAATTATATTATCATTCTATTATTATTCTATCATATTTTATTCCATTATTACCTATATTTAAAATTATTACTCAATACTCCAAAAAAGATTTGTTAAATGAAATAAAAAAAGATTAAGCGTTATATTCAATGTGGTGATTACTATGAAAATAGGGTTTTATAATATACAAGGGGGCACTGGTAAAACCACTATTGCAGCAAATATGGCCTATTATATTAGTGAAATTATAAGAACAATATATATTGATTGTGATATATATGGGGGAAATAGTGCAATATTATTTGATATGGAGACTGATCCAAATACATTAAATGCCTATTTAGATGGAAAATGTCCAATAGATGATATTATACACGAGTATGATAATTTATCAGTAATTTTATGTGATACAACTCCTAATGCCTTCAATACTGATTTTGATATAAATAGATTATTGGATGTTATAAATTATGCTGATGAAAAATATGATGTTGTTATTTTGGATTTACCTCCAAATATCACAGAAGGGAATATTTTATTTTCTAACGAAGAGATATCTAGTAAAATGATAGTAGTCGCAGAAGATAGTGTTCCTGGAATTGCAGGGGCTTTGAAAACGATAGAATTGTTAAATGCTTTAGATATTAAGATTATTGGTACGATTGTAAATAAAGATAGGAATATTGTAGACTATGAGGATATTTTAAATAATATAATTGCAATAATGCCCTATGATAAAAAAGTGGAAGAGCAGTGGATTGAAGGAACACTAATAATAAAGAAAAGGTCCTCCTTTGGAAAGGAATTAACCTTCTTAGCAGAAGAGTTGACTGGATCCTACATAGAAAAAGATTTGGCTACTATAAGAGCATTGAAAATAGCAAAAGAATTTAAAAGTAAGGCTTTAGGAAAGTTTGATGACGAAAGTTAATTTAATGTGTATTTTTGGTTTTAACTTCAAGGCTAATTAATTTCATTATTTATTTATTTTTTTTAATATATCATTATTTTTTTAATTAAAAAACAAAAAATTAAATGATGGTGGAATAATTGCTAACAAAACGAATAATACCTTGCCTGGATATTAAAGATGGGAGAGTGGTAAAGGGAACAAATTTTGTTGGATTAAGGGATGCAGGAGATCCAGTGGAACTTTCGAAAATATACAATGAACAGGGTGCTGATGAATTAGTATTCTTAGATATTACCGCCTCATACGAAAAAAGGGATATATTAATAGATTTAGTTAAGAGAACTGCTGATCAGGTGTTTATACCATTAACAGTTGGAGGAGGTATAAAAACGGTAGATGATTTTAGAAAAATACTTCGAGCCGGTGCTGATAAGATATCTGTTAATACTGCTGCAATTAAAAACCCAGATTTAATCAGGGAGGCCAGTGAAATATTCGGATCTCAGTGTGTGGTTGTGGCAATTGATGCAAAAAGAAATTACGTAGGTAGTGATGAAATTGATAAATTAAATAAAAAAAATATTGTAAAAGTTAATAATAAAGAGGACAGATACTGCTGGTTTGAGGTTTATATATATGGAGGTAGAAAGGGTACAGGTATTGATGCTATTGAATGGAGTAAAAGAGTATATGAATTGGGAGCAGGAGAAATTCTTTTAACCAGTATGGATGCAGATGGTACAAAGGAAGGTTATGATCTTGAATTAACAAGATTGATGTCGGAAAGTGTAAAAATACCCATAATAGCAAGTGGGGGCTGTGGAACCCTTAAACATGTTTATGATGCATTTGCTTATGGAAAATCTGATGCTGCACTAATGGCAAGTATATTACACTATAGGGAATATACTATCCAAGAAATCAAAGAGTATCTATATAATAAAGGCATTCCTGTTAGACTATGATTTATAACAATAAAATTTATTTAAATTTAAAAAAATAATTATAAAAATAAAAAAATTGAAAATAATACTTAATAAAATTGTAGAATTAACAACAAAATAAAGTTTATTTTTAAAACAGGTGAAAAATGATAGATAATATTAAAAATATATAATTTTTACACTAAGTGAGGGAAATTATGGTAAAAAAGAATATTACAGCAAAAAAAAGTTCGAAACAGATATCAAATATTGAATCTGCAAAGTATGCTGCTGCAAAGGAGGCTATTAAACTTATAGAGGATGGAATGATAGTAGGATTGGGTTCAGGTACAACATCCAACATATTTATAAAGGAACTTGGAAATAAAATCCTGACTGAAGATATAAGTGTATTTGGAATACCTACTTCCTTCGAATCGAGGATGTTGGCAATTCAAAGTGGGATCCCATTGGTTTCCCTTGATCAGTGTGATACCATAGATATTGCAGTAGATGGTGCTGATGAGGTAGATAGAAAATCCCTAAATCTTATAAAGGGGGGAGGGGGATGCCATACCATGGAAAAAATAGTGGATTATTTTGCGGAGAAATTTGTGGTGTTGGTAGATAATAGTAAGATTGTTGATGTTTTAGGGGATAAAACTCCAGTTCCATTAGAAGTTTTGCCTCAAACTTACTCCACAGTTTTGAGGGAGTTGTTAAATAGAAATGCTGCTCCATCCATAAGGATGTCAAATAAAAAGAAGATGGGGCCTGTGATTACTGATAATGGAAATATAATAATAGACGTATTTATTGATCTAAATAATCCAGAGGAAGTGGAAAGGGACTTAAATAACATTCCAGGAGTCCTAGAAAATGGAATATTCACAAAGGTGGATAAGGTTATAGTTGGACATCCCGATAAGGTTGAAATACTGGAAAGATAGTTAATTATATAAAAAACCTTACTTTCAATCAAAATAACATATAACAAATATTTACATAAAATTAAAATATGGTAAAAAAATACATTAAAGACATAGGCAGGATAATAGGATAAATCATGCCAATTGCATATACACACCATATTTAGGGCCAATAGGTGAATATCCATACATAACCCTAACTTATGGATTCTTGCTCATCTATAATTCAAGGAGTTATAAAGCACAGAAAGGAACTACTATGGTTATAAAATAACCAGCATAATAGATGGAAAGTGTTTTAAACTATTTTACATAAAATACTGCAAAAAAATAAGCATTCTAAAATATTAAATTATAATTTTTATCCTTATTTTTTATTTATTTAGAATTATAATAACTTATTTTTAATAATATTAATGATTATATAAACAATAATTTTATTTTTATATCTATACTGCCATTTTATTATAGATAAACATTAAATTTTGTAATTATTTAAAATTATTAAAAGTATATTAACTGTATTTGTAAAAATAAGAATGAGGATAGCCATGATTTCCATTAAAAAGCCCTCTGTAAGGGCTACTTATGAATATTTAGTTAAAGAAGTATTGGAAAATGGAGAGGACATGATAACGGAAGATGGAGAAACATGTAGGGAAATTAGAAATGCAGTAATAGAGATAACCAATCCAAAATTAAAAAGTATCAGTCCAAAGTACCCCTTGGGAAAAAACACTGTGGAAAAATATACCAAAAACTTGCTCTATGGCTCTGAAAATGAATTTTCCTATGATTATCATGGTAGATTATTTAAATATCCTGTGAATGGCAATACTCTAAACCAGATTAAATATATTATCGAAAAGTTAAAAACTCAAAAAAACTCAAGACGTGCCCTTGCCATAACTTGGCAACCTATATTGGATACTGAAGTAAGTAAGAAGGATAGAGGTAGTGTTCCCTGTCTTCAGTATGTTCAATTTCTTATAAGAAACAATAAATTGCATCAAACAGTTTTATTTAGAAGTAATGATTTATTATTGGCATACCACGCCAATGCCCTTGGATTAATATCCTTGGGGGAGAAGATAGCAAAGGATATTGGAGTGGAGTATGGTACCTATACTCATCACTCTGTAAGTATGCACATATACATAGATAGGGATTTTGACTATATATCCAAATACTTTCCAGAATGCTTAAAACATCTATAGGGTATATCCATGTATATTCCTGGCCATATTACTGGATTCTTTAAAATATGTAGAGGGGAGAATGTCCTAAAAACTGGTTCAATAGGGGCTGGAATAACCTTAAATAAAGGAGTAACTACAACCCTAGTAAAGGGAAAGGGAAATATATACTTCAACAATAAAAAAATAGATCTATGTCCAACAAAGGAGGTAATAAACAACTTTAAAAACGCTATAGATGAATATAAAGATAACAATTTAATAAATAATGATAAAATAAATAATAAAATAAGTAATAATTTAATTAATAATAAAATAAATAATAACTTAAAATTAAAGAACTATGATATTATACATAACTCTCAACTTCCCATTGGTTGTGGATTGGGTATTTCAGGAGGTTGTGCATTGGGAACAGTTTATGAATTAAAGGAACTAATGGGATTCCATCAAATGGATTCCTTGGAGTTATTAAAGATCGCCCATATAAGTGAGGTAAAATGTGGAACTGGTCTTGGAGATGTAATGGGCCAATATTTTGGAGGTTTTATTATAAGAAAGGGGCCAGGCTTTCCCCCAGATATAAAAAAAATAAATATAATGGATAGAAATAAATACTACATAGTCATAGAAGTACTTGGAAAAAGGGAAACCAGTAGTATTATAAATAATCCTAAATGGATAAATAAAATAAATAAGACTTCAGATAAATTGTTAAATAAATTATTAAAAAACCCAACATTAAATAATTTTATGAAATTATCCTATATATTTGCTAAGGATACAGGTCTTGCAAGTGAGGAAATCCTATCCCTCTGTGATGATCTAAATCCTATAACTGAGGGATGCTCCCAGGCCATGCTTGGAAATACCATATTTGCCCTATGTACTGACAATAATATAAAGGAGGCCTTATCCATACTTAAAAATCCCATAGTTTGTAAAATATACGAGGGAAACCATGAGTAAGAAATACTTAATTACTACGGCATTGGCCTATACCAATGGACCCCTTCATTTGGGCCATGTTAGAAGTACTTACATACCTGCCGATGTTATGAGGAGATACTTAAAATTAATTGGGAAGGAGGTAATCCATATTGGAGGCACTGACAACCATGGAGTTCCCATTACACTTACTGCAGAAAAAGAGGGAGTTAGTCCTGAAGATATTGTAAATAAATACCATAATGAGATAAAAAGAGATTTAGATAGTTTAAGTATTGAATTCAATAGTTATGGAAAAACCCACAGTGATATCCATATAAAAACTGCCCAGGAGTTTTACTTAAAACTTAAAGATAATGGTTATATATATGAGAAGGATATTGAACAATTTTACTGTTCCAGATGTAATAAGTTTTTGGCAGATAGGTATGTTGAGGGTATTTGTCCCCACTGTAGTGGCGAGGCCAGGGGGGATCACTGTGAGGTTTGTGGAAGGCATTTGGAACCTACAGAGTTAATAAACCCCTACTGTGTAAATTGTGGAAGTACCCCTGAAATTAGAAAAACCACCCATAGATTCTTTAGATTAAGTGCATTGTCTAAGGATTTAATGGAATATATTAAAAATTCTAACATACCTGATTATGTTAAGAATATGGCATATAGATGGATTGAGGAACTTCATGATTGGGATATTTCAAGAGATATGGATTGGGGGGTGCCCCTACCTGATGATAAAAATCAGGTTATGTATGTATGGTTAGAGGCTCCCATTGGATACATATCTTTTACAAAGATGCTTGGGGATATCTGGAGGGATTACTGGCTTAATGATGGGAGTAAAGATGTAAAAATATGGCACTTCATAGGAAAGGATATAGCAATTCATCATTCAGTATTTTGGCCAGGTATGTTAATGGCCCATGAGGAATACAGCCTTCCATCCTCAGTTATAAGTGGGGGTTATTTAACCCTTGAAGGAAAGAAAATGAGTACAAGTAAGAGATGGGTTGTATGGGTAGAGGACTTTATTAAGTACTTTGATCCTGATTATTTAAGGTATTTTTTAATGATAAATGCTCCATTAAATAAGGACTGTGATTTTTCATTTGATGAGTTCCAGAAAAGAATCAATACTGAATTAATAGCAATTATTGGAAATTTTACCCATAGAACTATTGTCTTTACCCATAGAAAATTTAAAGGAATTGTAAAGGTAGATGAGGACAATTTAAAGGAGGAAGATTTAAAATTAATAAATAAATGTAAAGAAACTGTTAAAGAATATCACAATCATATAATAAACTTTAATTTTAAGGATGCCCTAATGGATATTATACATCTTGCAAAGGAGGGGAATAACTACTTCCAAAGAATGGAACCATGGACTGTTAAAGATGAGGAGAGACTTAGGGAGATATTATATACCTGTCTATTAACTGTAAAATATATAATCTATCTTCTCTACCCATTTATGCCAAATAAATGTAGGGAACTTTTAAATCAGATGAATGAGGAATTGGATTTAAATATCAGAGAAAGTGGATTAAAGAAACCAACGGTAGTATTTAAAAAAATTGAGGATAGGGACATAGAACTTGCCAAGAAGGAGATACTGAATATAGAGAATGAAGATAATATAAATAAATTAAAAGATAAAGGGAATAAAAATAAAGATAAAGAATATAAAAAAGATAAAGAAAATAGGAGGAATACCATGGATACTATAACAATTGAGGATTTTGCCAAACTTGATTTAAGAATTGCCCAAATATTGGAGGCCCAGGAAATACCTAAATCAAAAAAATTATTAAAGTTAATAGTGGATATTGGAGATGAGAAAAGACAGGTAGTTGCAGGTATAAAGGGCCATTACACTCCAGAGGATCTAATTGGTAAAAAAATAGTGGTACTTTGTAATTTAAAGCCTGCTAAACTATGTGGAGTGGAGTCCCAGGGTATGATATTGGCTGGAGGAGAGGAAACTGTAGCCCTCTTAGTGCCTGATAGGGATATTCCAGTGGGAAGTAAGATTCAATAATATTTTTATATAATAATAGTTAATTATTAGGGCATAAAGATCTTAATATTTTTAAAATACTCAAGAAGGGAAGATTATTTAAAAAAATGAAATAATAAAACAATAATTATTAAAAAAAATAAAAATAATTTAAAATAATTTTATTAACTTGATAGTCCCATATTCTTAAAATATATAAAACATAAATATAAGATATAAATTATCATATGTAACTATATGGATGATTTAAATTTACTGTGAAACTATAAAAAGCATAACATATATATATTAAAAAATATATATTGTTGAACTATTTAGTATAAAAAAGGTTTATGGAAGAAAATAGAAGGTGAAGGAATGATAGTATCCGGTGCACAGGGGAAATCTTTAACTATAAATCCTGGAAAAGAGACAATTGAATTAGCACTAGTGGATGAAAATGATAAAGAACTTGCATCAACAAATATGGATGTTGAAACTGTCTCTCTATTGATAACTCTATTAGATAGTGGAGTAATATCTGCAGAAAATGTAAATAGGGAGTTTAAAAGGGAAGGTATAATGCTACAAAAAATAAAGGATGTTGGTACATGCTTTGTAGGTAATGGTAATAGAATATCCATTGCTATCCTACC
>DQSV01000015.1 GCA_015663075.1 Methanothermococcus okinawensis
AGGTAATGGTAATAGAATATCCATTGCTATCCTACCTGCTGATGAAAAAAGAACTGCCTCTATATTAATAGGATTCCACAATGGGAACAAACACTCTTCAATAATAATAAAACCTAAGAGAGCAGCATATTTAAGTAAGATATTAACAAAACTGGTAATCTCAAACATAGAGTAAATTAATTTTATTTTATACCATCCAATACTCCTCATTTCTATTAATTATTTTTTATAGGTCTATTTTTTTTAAATAAACTGTTTTTCTAAGTTATTTTTATTTCTATTAATTTTAGTTTTAAAAAAGTATTTATAATAAAGTAAAGTAGAATGGATAGAGTATTAAATCATCTAAAAAAAGAATAGAAAACTTATTGTCATCGATAAAACAAAGATTACTTTTTGAAGGTAATTATAATCAAGAAATAATTTTCTATACCTACAATTTACAATATAAAAAAATAATATAAAAAAATTAGAATTAAAATAACAAAAAATAATAAAATAACATAAATCCTAAGGATAAAAAGGGAAAAATAAAAAAATATTTAAAGAAAAGGAGATATGATGGATTTAAAGGAATTTATAGAGATATGCCATAGGTTATACAATAGAAAGTATGTTGTTGGAAGGGGCGGCAATGTTAGTATAAGGATGGATAATATGATATATATCACGCCCACAGGTTCAGTATTGGGACTATTATCTGAAGAAGAGATTTCCATCTTAGATATGGAAGGCAATATTATAAGGGGTTCTCCCACCTCAGAGATGAAAATGCACTTAGGCCTATATAAAAATAGAAGGGATATAAAGGGAATAATACATACCCATTCTCCCTATGTTATTGCCTTTTCTGTAATTGATAAGGAAATAGATTTAATTACCCCAGAATCTCAATTATTCATAAAAAAAATAGGGTACGTTCCCCATTTAAAAGCAGGTAGTGAGAAATTGGCAGAGGAGGTATCTAAAAGAGAGGAAGATGTAATTGTATTAAAAAATCATGGTGTTGTATGCCTTGGAAAAGATTTATTGGATGCCTACGTAAAAACAGAAGTTATTGAGGAAGTTGCAAAATTAAATTATATTATTCATTCTTTACAGTCTCCAACTCACTAACAATACTCCATATTTGGGTCCTTGTATGGAGGGGCATATTTGGGTCATCACTTATATTGTCTAAGTACTGTATTGCAGTGGCACTTCTTACAATATACTCCTCATTTTCATTTAAAACAGAATCCTTAGCATTTTGTGCAGCAGCCCTTATGTTTCTTGGCACAGTGGTGTCATTTATAATCTCATCCAACATTAGTGCAATATTTTTTAATTTATCCTCTGGGGTAAGTTTCTTGGGTTTAAACATGGCTTATCACCTATATTTTTATTATTAAAGTGAATTTAATAGAATATTGATACAATAAAAGAATAATAAAATAAGAAAGTGTATAAGAATGAAAATAATACTAATCTACATTAATAATTAAAGGACTTTATGGTATGAATTATTATATTATTGCCCAATTAATTCAGATATTGGTTTATCTCCTGACTCTACAACCTTTGTGTTTATTTGGACAATATCTGATGAAATTGTATTTCCTCTAACACTTTTTCTTTTTCTAATGCCTTTATCAGATGGTTTGTATCCAGGTCCTTTACTTAGTAATGCCCTCATTTTTGCACTGCCATGAATATCATGTCTCATTGGGAATCCACACTTATCTGAGCCCCCAGTTATTTTTAATTTATAGCCTTCTAATCCAATAAGGGAGCCGTTTATTTCATCCCCTATTTTTTTACCTATTAAGGCTGCAGTTTCAACTTCCAACTGATGGGATTTTCCATCTGTATCTGATACCACTATTTTAAATTTTACCACAATATCACCTTTTAAATTTTTGTTTTTTGTTTTATTTAATTTTAAAATTGTTTATTTTTTTACTCATTTATTTGATTGTTTAACTTTTTAAAAAATAAGATATATATCAAAAACGTTTTTTTAGAATATAACTATAGCAATAAAAAAATATAACTTATATTTATTATTTCATGTATGACATTATATACTAATTAAGTTTATATTTTTTATTTTAATTGTTTATATATTTTTCCTATTCAATCTTAGTCATATATATTTTAATTATTTTTATACTTTTCCTTATCTGTATAAAGTTCAATTATATTATATATTCTTTATATATTCATTATATTCTTTATAGGGTATGAAAAAAATAAAAAAATAAAATAATTAAATAAATATAATATAATTAAATATATGGAATAATTAAAGCAAAAATAAAAAATAAAAAATTTTAAGATATTTGAGATGATTTATAATAATCTAAAGTAGTAAATCTAACAAGAATTATAAGACCACGACTGTTTATATCTAATCTTATAAATAAAAATGAGGATGTATATGATAGATATTCCAAGATATAAAAAAATTGTTGCTGAAACCATTATTTTTGATTTAAATGGTACTTTGGCCATAGATGGAAAGGTAGATAGGGAAGTATTAGACATGTTAAATACATTAAATAAAAAATATAAAATAGTAATTTTAACGGCAGATACATTTGGAACTGTTAAAAGGATGTTTAACGAATACAATAATATAACTGTGGAAATAATCAATACCATGGATGAAAAAACTCAGGTTGCTAAAAGATATTCGCCCTATATTGCAATAGGCAATGGAAATAACGATGTGGATGTTTTTAAAAACTCTGAACTTAGCATAGCTATAATGAATAGGGAAGGTTGTAGCACTAAGGCCTTATTTTCTGCAGATGTCGTAGTTAATAATATCATAGATGCCATTGGATTACTATTAAATGAAAAAAGATTAATAGCAACACTTAGGGAGTAATCTTATGGCCCATGGTTTTTAAAATATATTTTTAGAGAGAGTCTCACTATTAACCATCTTTATATAACAACTGCCTCATTATTTTTCCAACAGGACCCCCCATTTTAAGCATTTTACCTCTCTTCAAATTTTGGAATGCATTTTTAGTGGTGGCATAGTATTTTAAAAGTTCCTTTATTTCCTCCTGTTTTACCCCTGCCCCCCTAGATATTCTTTTTATCCTGGATGATTTAATTATCTCAGGATTTTCTTTTTCTTCAAGGGTCATGGAATCCATTATTATTTTATATTTTTTTAACTTCTGCTCTGTAAGACTTACAGCATCCTTAGGAATGGCACTTCCAAATCCTGGTATCATACTCATTATTTGCTTCATAGGTCCCATCTTGGATATGGCCTCCAATTGAGAATATAATTCATTAAGGGTATATTTTCCCTTTAATATAGCATCTATACTTTCCTCTGTGTCCTCATCTATAATATCCTCTGTTTTTTCTAAAAGAGAGTCCAAATCCCCCATACCAAGAAGCCTTGAAATAAACTTTTTTGGATCAAAGGGCTCCAAACTATCTACATCTTCACCTGTTCCTATGAATTTTATAGGGGCATTTATTTCAGATACTGCACTAAGGGCTCCACCTCCCTTTGCAGAACCATCCAATTTAGTAACCAATATGCTTCCAATATCCCCCACAGCCTCCTTAAATGCCTTGGCCTGATTTTTAGCCTGTTGTCCCAATGTACCATCAATTACAAGTATGATTTCATCAGGTTTAAGGGCCTCCTTCATCTCCTTCATTTCCTCCATTAATCCCTTCTCTTCCTTATGTCGCCCAGCAGTATCTACTATTATAACATCCATTTTTTTAAAGTGATTTATTCCATCCTTGGCAATCTCCACTGGAGTTTTTGTTTTTGATTCATCCCCATAGAGTGGCACATGTATTTTTTCAGCAAGTTGTTTTAATTGCTTGTAGGCTGCAGGCCTATATACATCTGCTGCTATTAAACCTGGCTTTAATCCCTTTTTTTGTAAATATCTTGCAAGTTTTGCAGCACTGGTTGTTTTACCACTACCTTGAATACCTACCAGTAAAATAATAGTTTGTTTTTTTGGATCCAATTCCAATTTTTGTTCCTTTTCTCCGAGTAATTTTATTAATTCCTCATAAACTATTTTTATAATGTGTTCCTTTTTTGAGAGCCCCTTAGGTACATCTTCATAAATTGCCCTCTTTTCAATCTCTTTACTTATTTTAAGTACTAACTTTACATTTACATCGGCCTGTATTAATGCCTTTTGAATATCCTTAATTACCTCCTTTACAAGTTTTTTATCTACAAAGGTAGCATTTTTTAATTTATTTAATGCTGTTGTTATATTCTTTCCCAATTTATCAAGCATAATACCACACCTACAATATTATAAAAATTAAAGATTATTCGCCCCATCTTTTAAATAATTCATTTTCTAAGCCTAAACTATCCAGTACCCTTCCAACTATAAAATCAATAATATCCTCTATGGTTTTAGGTTTTCCATAGAACCCTGGAATTGGAGGCATGATTATAACACCTAACTTTGATAATTTAAGCATATTTTCAAGATGTATGGCATTTAAAGGCATCTCTCTTGGCATTACTATTAACTTTCTCCTTTCCTTTAGGGCTATATCACATACCCGGCATATTAAATTATTACTATATCCATTGGCTATGGAGGATAAGGTCTTCATGGAGCATGGAATTACCACAGCAGCATCAAATATATAAGAGCCTGATGCCAATGGAGAAAAAAAATCCTCATTTTCATAATATCTATCGGATAACTCTATAAATTCTTCAATATCTGTATTTAATTCATGCTTTATTATTTTTTTACTTGAATTGGAAATTATTAAGTGTGTTTCCACATTTTTTTCCTTTAATACTTCAAGTAGTCTTTTGGCATAACAAACTCCACTTGCACCACTTATACATACTACTATTTTTTTCATAATCTCCCTGTGTATTATAATAAAAAAGTTATATAAACTTAATCTTTTTATTAAATTTTAAATTAAAAAATACTTTTAAAAATTTTTTATTTTTTAATATTAATTTATTTTAATAAACGAATATATGCCCATACAATAAAAATAAGAAAATTCTAACTGTCAATAATATAGTATAATCAATATTATTTCTATCCAACAGATTATTAATGTAATTTAAAGTATCATCGTACTTTATTTCTTTATTTTTTAAATTGTCCCATATTAATTTATAAATGGAAGTATTAGTTTTATTTTTTATTAAAAATATCTTAGAACCCTTACTTATTAAGGGATTTTTAATTATAAAATGATTGTTTAGAATTTATCCCCTTCGTTTTAGATTTTCCTCAGTCGATTGTTTAAATATTCCAATTTTAAATAAATCATATTCTTTACATGAAATAGTGTAATCAACCAGGGCCCCTTCGTTGAAGTTATACTCACAGAGCTCCAATAGGTCAAAAAATTTTTTTAGTCAATTTTCCTAAATTTAGGGTTTTATTATTTCGTTTAATATTTACTAATTTATCTCTATATTTCGATAGAATATTGTCCATATATTCCCCCCCTCATAGTTTTGTTAATATTTATTAATACAATAATCAATTTTATTTTTATTTAGAATCTCTTTTATACGATATAATGTACCATCATAGGTTAAGTTTTTATTTTTCAGTTTTTCCCCTAATATCTTTCCAACGTCGTCATCTTTCCAGTTTTTTATTAAAAAGATATTCGAACCTTCCGTAATTATTGGATTTTTTAAAATGTCGTCCCTATCCCCATCTGTGATTCCTATTATTTTTATTTCAAATCTTGCCAAAATGTCTCCGCAAATTGTTGTTGTATCGTCCCCTATTGTTATGACAATCGGGTTGTTTTTATCCGTTATATATTCCAGTACATCCTCTCCAGCATGATTTATGATAATAACTTCTCCCTCTTTATCTTCATTTTTCTTTGATGTTTTCATTTCTTTGCTATTTTTATCCTTTTTAATATTCGAGGGATGTCTTCTTAAAACTCCAGTCTTTATAATGGCTTTTTCCAAATCGATTTTACCGAGTTTTTCAACACCATGCCATTTAACTTCCCCATTTATTATATCCACTATTTTTCCATCTTCTTCGACTATAGTTATATTATTTTCAAGGGCTTTTCCAATTACTATTCCATTTAACATAATTGTTTCGTTTTTATCCACACCATGCACTTTTCTAAATGTTTTATTTCCCTCTTTCCAGGTATTTAGGCCTTCACTTATGCAACTTTCAACTTTCAAGTTCAATTTTTCAGATAGGTAATTTATTAAATTATCTAGTTCATCCGAGTTAGCAGCATTTTTATTCCATATTAAAATTGTTCCGTCTTTTTCACCAGGTCTTTCTATCTGTATTATTGGCTTATCAATATCTGCCCTACCTACAACTATCTTTCCAAAGGTATGTCCAGTTTCCTTTGATTTGCCATAGTTCATTAAAATTAAAATATCGTTGTCACTTAGTTTTTTTAAACACTGGGAGGGCACCATTTTTTCAGATATGTCTATAATACTTTCTAAATTATTATCGATAACCGCCACCCTACCCATTGTGCCTCCGAGTTTGATTTTTAAATCTACATTTCTGTCGAATTCTTTTAGAATCCTTAAAATCTTAGATGCATAACCGCTGTCTATAATTTCAGGCCCATGAACAACAACTCCAATATTCATAAAATCCCCTATTATGTGATATTATAAAAAAATTAATAAATAAAATAATAGTAAAATAATAAATAGAATTTATAAAAAAATTTTAATGGAATAAATGGAATTAACTTAAGATTTATAAATTAATATCTAAAAAATAATAGGACAATAATAAAATAAAAGAATATGGTATAAATAATAAAGAGAGTACTGCTAAGTTTATCCATATTTTACCTTAACCAGGAAATAAAGAGAATTTAAGATTTTTTATTATTTTATTTTTAATAATTATTATTTTATTTTTTTGCAATTTTCTTAAAACCATTATAATTTAAGGCCAATTAATTACCTTTGGGATTTCTGGTAGTTTCTTAATTTTCTTCTTTATCATTTCGGGCCAATCATCGTAATTAAATCCATACTGGGCCAAGAATCCCACTACCCATCTACTTATACCATAACCAGTGCAACCACTCCAAACCTTTCTTCCCCTATAATCTTTTATGGAGAAACCTTCAACAAAATGAGTTCCATGGACATTTGCGGAGGTTACTGCAACTCCTTTTCTCTCATCCTTTATGTGAGGTAACCATAATCTCATTTCGTACTTAGGTACCTCTGGGAACTCTATGTTTCTATCTTCCTTTTTTCTACCCTCCAAATAAAAGGGATCATCTCCAACCTCAGTCCAATACTCTAAATCTAGTTTTTCAGCAAGTTTTTCAGCATATTTTAAGGTATCATCCCTAACTTTTTCAACAAACTCTGGACTTCCCATTTCCACACACTCTATCCTTAAAAATTCATTAACTCTATCAAGTCCCTTTGCTCCTCCTCCTTCCCATCTATAGGTCCAACCACTTTTATCCACAAACTTTATAGGCTTATCCACATCAATCAACTGATGATCAAAGAACTGATAGAACGGCTCACACTGGGCAGGAGCTAATACATATCCTGGATCCCTCAATAGGCTCCTTAATTTTTCAATAGGTATTTCCTTCTTTATCATCATTTCATTTACAAATTCCTCAAACATTAGAGGATTCCTTTTTGGAGGACATACATAATACATACCCTCAGGAAGTCCCTCTAAATATCTCATTTTATACATAACCTCCAGAGGTATCAACTTAGGGAATAAGCATTCATCAAATCCTATTTTATCAATACACTCCTCCATTATAAGTTCCTCAAAGGTTCTAAATAATTTTGTCATTGGTGGGGTATAAAACCACTGTCCCTTTCCTATGAATCTTCTAACCCATCCAAGTTTCTCTGCAACATCTGTTGGATCCTCCTTAAATATAGTGGTTCTTTTTCTTTTGTATTCACTTACTATAGTGCCTGGTTCTATGGCACAAACATCATAGGTTAAATCCTTTTCCTTTTCTGACTCTAAATGGGTTTTTACAAACTTTATGGCCCTATCCACAATATTTCTCTTTAATTCTGAATCCCCTATATTTTTAAAAATTATTTTTATATTATTATTTATATAATCTATTTCCTTTTCACATTCAGGTATTTTTATATTTTCCATGGATTTAAGGGATTCTTTTTCAGCAGGTATGGATATTTCATAATGCTCTATTACTATGTTTCTTATACCAGTTTTATGCTTCTTTCCTATTTTTTCCATTATTGGTTTTTTTAACCTCATTATGGCCTCATGGGCCCTGGCATAAGTACCTGAATCTATGTGTAATAAAAGTTCATTTCCTTGAAAATTATAATCCCTTATTTTAGAGGCCTCATCCTCTTTTCCCTTTGGCACTCCCTTTAAGAAAATATCTCTACTGTTTTTCAATACTTCCTCTATGTCCTTCTTAATATCCTCACTTATTTCCCTACTGAATGTTATTTTTCCCTTTAATTTAAACTCCATTATTTCACCGAAAATTATATGATGTTATTCATTAAAAATTATTAATCTAAGATTTTTTTGATTTTAATATCTTAGGACCCCTCATAAGGGCTGTTAAACCAGTACGAGCCATCTCCTTAATCCCAAAGTTTCTAACTAAATCCACAAATGCATTTATTTTATCACTATTTCCAGTTATTTCCACTGTTAAGGACTCTTGACTTAGGTCCACAATTTTTCCCCTAAATACGTTAGTATATTGTATTATCTGGGATTTACTACTTTCATTTGGAGCATGGATTTTTATAAGGCAAAGTTCCCTCTTTACACACATATTAACACTTAAATCACTTACTTTAATAACCTCTATAAGTTTATTAAGTTGTTTTACAACCTGTTCAAGAATTTTATCATTTCCTTTGACTATTATGGTCATTCTCGCCATGTTTGGAGATTCAGTGGATCCAACGGTAATACTACAGATGTTATAACCTCTTCTTGTAAAAAGTCCTGCAATTCTCTGCAATACTCCTGGATTGTTCAATACTAACACAGATATTATATGAGTATGGGTTTCATTATTTTTTTCCTTTTTTTCTGATTTTATAGATCCCATAAAACCACCAGATTTTATACTATGGCATGTCCCTATAGAATAATGCCTTAAATATTGAATAAATTAAATTATTGTTTTTCATTGTAATAAGCATTAATATTTAATTATGAATATATATTATTTTCCTAAATAATCTCCTAACGCTACACCTTTATACCCTCATCCTTTTCAGATTCAGATAATTCCTCCAATAGAGCATTTTCATTTTTATTACTGCCTTTTTCCAAGAATCTCCTTTTTATTTCATCAAAGCATATAACTTTTTCATTAGGATGCTCAGTAATGGGATCTATTATATTTTTTAATTTACCCCCTGGAGGCACCATGGATAATGCCTCAGAGGGATCTATGGCAAAGTCAAGTAAATAGGGCTCATCACTAATGAGGGCCTCTTTAAGACATTCCTCTATTTCTTCAGGATTTGTTATCCTTAGAGCATTTATTCCATAACCCTCTGCAACCTTTACGAAATCAGGAGCCTCTCCAAAATTAACACTACACTGTCTTTTTCCATAGAATAGATTTTGCCACTGATATACCATTCCAAGGGTCCTATTGTCAAATAGACATATTACAACAGGTATATTATAATCTGCAATGGTTCCTAATTCTTGAATATTCATCATAAAACCCCCATCCCCAGTAACAGATATTACCTTAAAATCAGGTTTGGCTATCTTGGCACCTATTGCAGAGGGAAATCCAAAGCCCATGGTTCCCAATCCCCCAGAGGATAGGAAAGACCTTGGGAAGTGAGTTTTAAAATAATGTGCCATCCACATTTGATTCTGTCCAACATCTGTGGTTATTATGGATTTCCTCTCTATGTTTAATTCCTTTATAACATTCATTAGCTCCTTAACTATTCTTTGAGGCTTTATAGGTACATCACTATAATCCATCTTGGGAGTGCAGGATTTCTTTAAGGATTGTAAATATTCTACCCACTCCCTATTTCCATTATTATTCATACTAATTTTAATTAAATTAGATACAATATTATTTAATATAAGTTTTGCATCACCAACAATGGGAACATCTACTCTAACATTTTTCCCAATCTCTGCAGGATCTATGTCAATATGAATAATTTTTGCATGGGGAGCAAAACTATTAATATCTCCAGTTATTCTATCTGAAAATCTACATCCTATGGCTATTAATAAATCACTTTCAGAAACAGCATGGTTTGCAGGTTTGGTTCCATGCATACCTACCATTCCAAGGGCCAATGGATGATTCTCTGGAAAGGAACCCTTTCCCATGAGTGTAGTACATACTGGAATATTGCATAACTCTGCAAGTTGCATAAGTTCTGAAGTGGCATTTGCTATATTTACACCGCCGCCGGCTATGATTACAGGGCGCTCGGCTTTAAATATATGGGATGAGGCTAATTTAATCTGTTTTGGATGTCCCATCTTTGTAGGTTTATAACCTGGCAACTCCACCTTTGCAGGTATTGGATATTTATCCAAATCTAATTCTTCCTCCTGCACATCCTTAGGTAAATCAATATGCACAGGTCCAGGTCTCCCTGTTTTTGCTATATTAAATGCAGATCTGATGGTTTCAGGTATTTCCTTAGCACTCCTAAGTTGAAAATTATGCTTTACAATTGGCATAAATAATCCTAAGGCATCTATCTCCTGAAAGGCATCATTACCTATTAATTTAGTGGGCACCTGTCCTGTAATTGCCACTATGGGAGAGGAATCAGCATGGGCTGTGGCCACGCCTGTTACAAGATTGGTAGCACCAGGTCCGGAGGTTGCAACGCATACTCCAACCTTTCCACTGGCCCTTGCATACCCATCTGCTGCATGGGCTGCTCCCTGTTCATGCCTTGTAAGTATGTGTATAAGATCACTATCATATAGGGCATCATAGAATGGCAATAGGGCCCCTCCAGGATATCCAAATATAACCTCTACTTTTTCATACTCCAATGCTTTTATTATGGCCTCCGCTCCTTTCATAAAATCACCAATTTCAGGATATAAATAAAATTTTAATAAAAAAATAATAAAAAGATTTTGGTAAATAAAATTAATAAATAAAATATAATTTTCACTATTCTATAAATACAAATATTATAAAAAATTTAATAACATTAGATAAAAATATATACAGGATTTAATATTTTTAGTAATCTTTAAGAATTTTAAATTATATTACACCTTTTGATTATTCCAGGATATAAATCTATTACATTTCCATTTAAAAAGGCACTCATGGTATATATTACCCCAGGCGGTAGTATATCAGTAGAAGATCCACATTTAACAAAGTATAAGTTATTAAAACTTAATAGTCCCCCAAATATTAAACCCGCCAACTTAGGAAGGTCCTTCAACTCCTTAAAGGTAATAACTACAACAGGATCATCTGTATCCCTTCCAGAGTACCCTACTCCAGGTATTTCCTTTGGATATTCACTTACACTAGAGCCCACATCAAATCCATATTTTTTTCCAATATCCTCAACAAAGAGGGCCATTTCATTGACAATATCTTCCCCTCCATAGGTATCAAAGGACACTATAATTGAATCCCCATAATTAGAACCTGCCTTTGCCATAGCATAGGATATTCCTGCTCTTGCCTCCTTAGGATCCCAAGATATTCCGTTTAGATCATCAAATCCTTCGGCATGTTTTTTTAATAATGATAATATGGAGGAATTATTTTCTTTAATTAACTCTTCTGGCACAAGGGATGTAATTACAATATCATCCCCTGTAATATTGGATAGTACTGATTTTATTCCATTGGGAACAACTAAGGGCAACTCTTTATTTATTTTTTTAATTATATTACTACTGGTCCTTACATCATTTGAAGATATATCTATCCCTATTGAAGTTATATACAGGGGAGATTCCATATATTATCATCTCATTTTATATCTTTGTTTTTTATGATATATTAATATACCATATTATTTAATTAAAACTATACTATTTAATTAAAACAATACTATTTTTTTATTTTTAATTTTTTATATTAATTACTTCACTTCCCATCAATTATTATAATTTTTTAAATATATTTCCTAAGAATCCTTTAAGTATATCCCTTAAAACCTTTGAAGGGTTGTCCATATCTCCCTTCTTAATTATATGCTCAATAAATTCATTTTCTATAATAAACTCCAAAAATTTATCTATGTTATCATTATTCATTTTTTTTAAAATACTTCTAAATTTAATTCCAAAATCAATTTCTCTTCCAATTTCCCTTTTCCATAGGGTTTCATAATTTTTTAAATATTTAAGATCATATTTATCTTCCGTCAAATATTCATCTATTATTTTTCCACATATTTTAGCACTTTTTGCTCCATAGTATAATCCCCCTCCACTTATGGGCTTTACTTGGCCTGCTGCATCGCCAACAAGAAGAAGGTTCCCCTTTACAGTATTTTTTGGGTATCCCAAGGGAAGGGCTCCAACTGAGAACTCCACAGGAGTAGCGTTTTTTAACATTTGGGAGGCTATTGGATGGTTATTTATAAAATTAATAAGTTTATTGTAGGCATTTGAACTATCACATAATCCAACCCTTGCCCTATCCTTTCCCATGGGAATTATCCATGTAAAAAAGTCCTTACAATAGGATTTGTCCAAAAATACATAGACAAAGTCATCATCCACATCCACATTAATTAACTCAATCTGGGCTCCTGATAATACTTCCCTATTCATTGGAATTCCTGCAGATTTTCCAATATTGGACCTTGCGCCATCGGCTCCAACAATAATCTTGGGATTTACTCTGTAAATTTCTCCCATATGATTAATCTGTAGAGAGTAGTTGTTATCTTTACTTTTCTTTAATAAATTATTTAGGTTATTTAACAGTCCTCCTTTATTCTTTTTAAAGTTATTTGGGGTTTCAATTAATTTTCCATATGCATTTAATAAAAAATCAACTTTTTTTGAAGCTCTCTTTGCAATATCCTTATCCATGATCTTTCTCTCAAATACATAGGCCCTAATCTCCTCATTTCCAATCTTTATATTTTCATTTTTTGAATAAATATAAGCCCCCTTAATTTTATTTACTACACCTTGGGGATTTCCCAATTCCTCCACTCCCCTTTTACTTATTAATCCAGCACATTGCAGGGGGACCCCTATGGTATTGTGTTCCTCAATTATCAATACCTTGTGATTCTTTATATGTTCTCCAGTAATGCAACCTGCTGGACCTCCTCCAACAATAATAACATCGTATTTTTCAAAATCCATAATTTCCCTATGACCAATCTAAACAATATAAAGTTTAAAATATTTAAAAATAATAGATAAATTGCAATATAAAAATGAATCGTAATTATATCATAGTTGTAATATAAAATTTTTTATAAATATTTGATATTGTGTATACTAAAGGATTAAATTGCCATAATTTGGGGTACTCAACATATAAATAATTTTAAAAATAATAATTTATAGTCAAGAAATAATTCTCTAAACTTACAATTTACAATATAAAATAAATAAAATAATTTAAAAAAATTAAAAGTAATAAAAAATAAAATTAAAAATACAAAATAAATAAAATAATCCCAATCTTAAGATAAATTGAAAGTAAACACTTAGAAAGTAGAAATTCCTTACCACTACCACTAAAAATAATGAAAATTAGAGTATATATCTGTTATATCCCAATAAAAATGGTTATAGATGTGATTACATGATGGTATCAAATAAATGCATTGGATGTGGCCTTTGTGTTCCCTTCTGTCCCTTTGAGGCAATTACTTCTTATGGGAGAATTATTATTGATAAAAATCTATGTGTGGAATGTGGTATATGTATTAAATACTGCCCCATAGATGCCATAGATTATAGCAGTGAAATAGATATGGAATAGGTATGTAAATACGGGTATTATAATAACACCTGAAAAATAGATTAGGTGAGATTATTAAAAAAAATATTCCTATTTTATTGCCCTTTGTTATTATCCTAAGCATTATAGCCTCTGGATGTATGGAAGAATTCCATAATAAAGATTTAAGTGATTATGTAAGTTCCTATGATTTTATAAATAGTCATGAGCATATTACTGGAAAAGTTATAAAGGTTTCTGATGGAGATACCATCTGGATACAGTGTGAAAATGGTAGTAAATATAAAATAAGGCTTTTGGGAGTAGATACTCCAGAAACATATAGAAGAAATAATCCTCATGAATACTATACTTATAATAATACTCCCATTACAAATATAACCTACTTAAAGGTTTGGGGACATAAGGCAACAGAATATGCAAAAAATAAATTAGAAAATAGGGAAGTTGTTATTGTATTTGACAAAAAGTCTCCCAAAAAAGACCGTTATGGCAGATATTTGGCATACGTATTTGTCAATGGAGAGGATTTTAATGAAGATTTAATAGAGTATGGTTATGCCAGGGTTTATGTATCTGACTTTGAATTATTGGATAGGTATTTGAAAGAAGAAAAGTATGCAAAGAAAAACAAAATAGGTTTATGGAACATTTCCAATTGAGATATAGAATATTAGTAAAATAATTAAAATAATTAAAAATAATTTAAAATAGATAAAATAAATTTATTCGTTAAAAATATCTATTTACTCAATATTAATACCTCTTTTAATTGATACTTCAGACTTTGGTAGATTTATAATAAGTACTCCATTTTCATATTTGGCAGAGGCTGAATCCTCCTTTACAGTTGCTGGCAATTTTATTGTCCTATATATTTCCCCCTCATCTTCAGGTATTTCCGAATAGATGATTCTTTCAGATTCTGTTATCATCATTGGTGCTCTCTTTGCCCTTATTTCCAAGGTATTGCCAATGGAATTTACTACAATATCTTCTTTATTTACTCCTGGAATCATGGCTATAACTTTTATATTATTATCCCCCTCTATGAGGGTAATTGGCATATATCCACTACCTGATATTTCCAATCCACCTGAAGTTATTGTTCTTCTAGAGGATACCCCCCCTATTGGAGACATTAACATTTCTGTCATTAACTTTTCAATTTCAGAGAATGGATCTCTTCCAAACATATTATTCACCCTAGTTTACTATAACTTTATTTAAGTTTAGTTTATTTCCGATATATAAATACCTCAAAAGTTCTATATAAATATTTCTATATTATGCACATATGGACACAACCATTTAACATAAGGAATATAAAAAGAGATATAAAATAAGTTATAATTATCTATTTTTATTAATATTATTTTTACTATTTTTGTTTATTTTAAAAATATTCTATTTGGTGATATTTGTGTTTAAAGGCCTAAAAGAAAAATTAAATAAAGCCATTTCAAAACTAACTGAAAAAATATATTCTAAAGGAGAGGGAGATCCCCAAGTCAGTGAAAGGGAGTTTAAAAAAGAATATTATAATAAAGAACCTAAATACGATAAAGATGTTAAAGATATTGAAAGCACTAAGGATATTGTTGATAATATAGATACTGTAGACAATAAAGATAAATTAAAAGAATCAATTGGAGAGAAAAAATACGAAGTAGATAAATCAAGTGAATCCCAAGAAGAATCCAAAGAAAAAATAGGGTTTTTAGATAGATTTAAAATAACTAAAACCATAAAAAGAGCACTGGGAAAAGATGTTGTATTATCTGAGGAGGATATAGAGAATGTTTTAGAGGAGTTGGAATTGGAACTTTTGGAGGCTGATGTAGCCTATGATGTTGTTGAAAAAATAATAACATCCTTAAGAAACCAACTTGTAGGTAGAAAAATAGGTCCCAAGGAGAATCCTGAGGAAATCACAATAAATGCTCTAAAAAATGCCATAAAGGAAATACTGTCTCAAAGAAGTATAAATATTTATAAGATAATAGAGGAAAAGAAAAAGTTAAATGAACCTACAGTAATAGTATTTGTGGGCATAAATGGAACTGGAAAGACCACTTCAATAGCCAAACTTGCCTATTTATTAAAGGAAAAGGGATATTCAGTAGTTTTAGCAGCAGGAGATACCTTTAGAGCCGGAGCAATAGATCAACTGGAGGAGCATGCTAAAAATATTGGAGTTAAAGTAATAAAGCACCAAATGGGGGGGGATAGTGCAGCAGTGATTTATGATGCAATTAATCATGCCAAGGCAAGGGGTATAAATGTAGTATTGGCTGATACTGCAGGAAGACAGGCCACAAACATAAATTTAATGGATGAGATTAGAAAAGTTATAAGGGTAACTAAGCCTGATTTAATTATATTTGTAGGGGATGCCCTCGCTGGGAATGATGCCATATTCCAGGCTGAAGAATTTAACAAGGCCATAGGTATAGATGGGGTTATCCTAACAAAGGTAGATGCAGATGCCAAAGGGGGAGCAGCCCTTTCTATAGCCTATGCCATAGGAAAACCTATACTGTTTTTAGGTGTGGGCCAAAGATATAAGGATTTAGAGGAGTTTAATGTGGATTGGATGGTAAATAAGTTATTTGGCGATGAAGAAGGTAGTGTCTATTCCACAGAAAGGGAGTTTTAATAGGTGATATTGTGATAAAGGTATTGGATGCTTCTTCATTTATACATGGGTACAATCCTTCTGTGGAGGAGGGGGATCATTACACTACCAATGGTATAGTTAAAGAGGTTAAAACTAAAATGGATATTGTTCATTTGGCCATAGAGTATGGTAAATTAAGTATAAGGGAGCCTAAAAGGGAAACCATTGAAAAGGTAAAAAAAACATCCATAGAGACAGGAGATACTTTGTCCATAAATGATATTGAAATACTTGCCCTTGCTATGGATTTAGGAGGTGTATTATATACTGATGATTATGGACTCCAAAATGTTGCAGAGAGGTTATCTGTTAAAGTTAAATGCATAGTATCTGAGGGGATTAAAGATAGATTTATATGGAAATTAATATGCAAGGGATGTAAAAAAATGTATAATATTGATTATTACGATGTTCTATGTGAGGTTTGTGGAAGTCCTCTGGAAAGGAAAATGGTTAAAAATAGGTTAAACCGTAAGGGTGTAAAAAAATGAAATTATAGTTTTAAATCAAAAAATAATATAATATATAAAAAAAATAAATTAATGAGTTTAAAAGATATAAAAAAATAAAAAAAATAAAAAAACTATATGTTGTTATTGTCTAAAAAAAGAGAGAGGTATAGGACATTACCTATATATTTTCTTCCAACATGCCCCTGAGCACTTGAAAAAGAGTAATTATCCTAAGGATTTATTATGAAATTAATATTAATCTAAGATAGGAATTTAAAGTATTTCTATTTATTGGTATTTTATCCTTTTATTGTTGGTTTATTTTATAAAAATATTATGTGTTTTACTGTATGTTAATAACCATTATAAATTTATAGTTAAAAGTGATATCATGATAGAAGTTGAAAATTCCATAGTAGATGCTATATATTCAAAGGTCCAGGAAGTATCCAATAAATCCAAAGAAGAAATTGGTGAAATAAAATTAGAGGAACCCCCTTCACTGAATATGGGGGATTACTCAACAAATATATCCTTTAGATTGGCAAAAGTATTAAAAAAACCCCCAAAAGTTATTGCAGAGGAATTAGTAGTGATGTTAAACTCTGAAGGTATGCCCTCCTACATTAAGGAGATAAAGGCCCTTAATGGATATATAAACTTCTTTTTGGATTATAGTCTATACTCAAGGGAAGGAGTAAAAAAAATAGTAAATGAAAAGAATAACTTTGGCAGGGGTAAATATAAGGGCAAAAAAATAATACTTGAACACACCTCGGCAAATCCCAATGGCCCACTACATATCGGCCACAGTAGAAACGCCGTTATTGGTGATAGTTTAAAGAATATACTTGAATTTGCAGGGTATGATGTGGAAACCCATTATTATGTAAATGATATGGGTAGGCAGGAGGCCATAGTTGTTTTTGGATTGGACAGATTTGGGATTGATAAGGATAAGAAACCAGATCATGCCATCGGAGAGATCTATGTAAATGCCAATAATCTTTTAAACAAAGACCCTCAATTGGAGGAAGAGATACTGAATATAATGAAGGAATACGAAGAGTCCTTAGAAAAAAATCAAGACAGTGATATTGTAAAAAAGTTCCAGTGGGCTGTAAATTATGCCTTAAGTGGATTTAAAGAGACCCTGAATAACTTAAACATTAAACATGATAAGTTTATATGGGAAAGTGAGTATGTAAGGAATGGCATGGTAAAGGAAGTTATAAAAAAATTAATGGAGACCAATAAGGTAGTAAAGGAGGATGTATATAAACTGGATCTATCAGATTTTGGAATAGAGAAAAAACTTGTTTTAGCAAGATTAAATGGTACAAGTTTATACTCCACAAGGGATATTGCCTACCACATAGATAAAATGACAAATTGCGATATTGGTATTAATGTATTGGGTGCAGATCATAAACTTACAGCCCAGATGGTAAATGCCTCCTTAAAACTGTTAAATTACAACACTCCGAAAGTCATATTCTATGAATTCATATCTCTCCCAGAGGGATCCATGAGTACAAGAAGGGGTAGATATATAAGTATGGATGAACTTTTTGAGGAATCTAAAAGGAGAGCCATTGAAGAGGTTAAAAAGAGAGGTATTACTAAGGATGAAAAAGAAATCCAAGAGATTGCCCATAAAATTGCCGTGGGGGCTATAAGATATAATATAGTAAGAATATCTCCAGAAAAACCCATGGTATTTAGATGGGAGGAGGCTTTGGACTTTGAAAAGGTTGGATGTCCAGTGATACAGTATGCCCACGCAAGATGCTCCAGGGTACTTGAAAATGCGTTGAAGAAAAATAATATTAATATGGATAATAAGGATTTTGAGAAACTCTTTAACTATGAGTTAAAGGAACAGGAAAAGACACTTATAAAAACCCTATTGAAGTTCCCAAAGATCCTTGAGAAATCAGCAGAATACTTAAAACCCCAAACACTTGCAAATTACATGTTGGATGTGGCCCAGGCATTTAATAGTTTCTATGGGAATTGTCCAGTCCTAAGGGAGAAAAATGAGAATATATTATATTCAAGATTAAGGATTGTAGAATCTACAAAGATAATTATAGAAAATGGCCTTGGAGTACTGGGAATAGATTGTCCAGGAAGGATGTAATTTACATATAGAGATTTATTCCAAGGGCGGCACATAATAGAACTAAGGCCCTAGTCATTTCATTGGTAGCACCTAAAACATCTCCATTTACACAGTTAAGGTCCCTATTGGATTTCCTTGCAATAATTATGGCAAAGAACACTGCAACAGTTGAGCACAGTACTCCAACCTTTGAAAGATCCAGTAAAAAGGATAGTATCATCATTATTAAATAGCCTATAAATAAATGGTACTCATTGGTATTTTTAACAAAGTATCGCCCTGTGCCCTCCTTTGAGGGAACACCACAGCATGCACAGGTAAGAAGCCCCAATCTGGAACAGGCCTCTATTAATATTATAATTTTTAAAAATATTAAAAATGGAAGTCTATTGTAAAGGTAGCCTATGGAGGCCAAGGATATTATCTCCACAAAAAATATAAACATTAGAGCTCCAACTCCCATGTATTTATCCTTCATAACCTCTAACTTTCTTCTTGCATTCCCCATTACCATCCAGGCATCTCCATAATCCCCCAATCCATCCACATGATGAAATCCCTGAATATACAACATTGTAAAAAGTACCAAGGCACCTACAAGGATATGGGCCTTTATATTGAGATAATAAAATGGAAGGGCCACAATAGATCCTAAGAATCCAATAAACATTCCAATAAAAAGAATAACTATAAAGTATTTGGATATCTCTTCAAAATCACTGTGGAAGTCTCCAACAGGTATCCTTGTCATAAAGGCAATTATCCCCTTAATCCCATCTATAGCATTGCCTATCTCTGTTAATTTTTTCATAGAATATTCCCCATAATTACTCTTTTTACTCTTTTCCTTCCTTTAAATTTCTTACAATGCCTATAACTTCCCATAAGTTTTTAACCTCATACTTACAATTACCTACTTTAGTATCTCTATATTTGCCCCTAAGTATTCTTATAGTATGCATACCTATACTACTGGCAGGTATAATGTCATTATCTACCCTATCTCCAACATATACCGTCTCCTCGGCCTTTAAATTTATTTTCCTAAGGGCATACTCATAAAACTCTATATTTGGCTTTCCAAGCCCATACTCCTCTGAGGTTACAACATCATCAAAAAAATCAACTACTCCAAGCCTTATAAGTTTCTCCCACTGTTTTAAGGTAATCCCATCTGTAATTACTCCTAACTTCAATCCCATCTTTTTTAACTCTATGAGGGTTTTTATAGTATCAGGATAGGGCCTTAAAAGGGCAAATTTAACGTTATGATAGGTTATTATGCCCATGGTAATTATCTTAGGATCATATTGGCCCTCAATGGCCTTTACTAAATCATCAAAGTGGCGACTATAATTTGAGCCCTTTTGTTTAATTATTCTTTGAAGAATACTGTAAGCATCCATTTCTGAGGCATTTAATCCAGCATCTATCATCATTTTTATGGCTTCCTTTCGAGCCTTATCTGCAAAGGTAGATGAATCATATAATGTATCATCCAAATCAAACAGTACTCCCTTTATAGCCATCTAAAGCACCTTTCATAAAACTTTTTTAAATATTAATTATTTAATAATCCTATATTAATGATTCTACCTAATAATACCATAATTGACAATTCTGTTAATCTCTATTCACCATATGGGATCTATTTACCTTCTCTCTTACCATATTAAAGAGTCCCACAAAGTCATCCTCAACACTAACAGGTACAACTATCAACCCCAATTCCCTATGTCTCTCCACCCATTCCCTATCATAGGCAGGAACATCTATCTTTATAGGTTCATCTGTGGGATTGCCTACTATTACATTTCTATAGGGAAAGGCCTCTGCTTCATTATTACTATAGGGCATTACAGTTTCCCTTATATATCCCCCAAGGGCCATAGTTAATTTTGGAAGTAATACCATTTTTGGCATATTTTACACCTTAATTTTTATTATTGGTTTTAAATTTTTAATTTTTAATTATTTTATAATTTTTATTTTATTTATTATATTTACATTTAGTATTCAGAACTGCCAAGATAACAACCCTCTAAAATGTATAATATTGTATAATTATCTAACCGCCTATAGATGAATTAAAGAAGTATTATAGAGAAATCTCTTTCAAATCCCTTTACCTTTTCTTTAACTTATAAAAAAATTTTAAGTATTTCTACCATAAGTTTTATGTTTGTACTTTAGCCTTAATGTCTTAAAAGCTCACGGATATCTATTCCATTATCAACAAAAAATTCTGGTTTGTTGTTGCAGTATTCCTAGTTTTCGATTCTATGTATTAGATGGCTAGCTTGATCTCATAAGTTATATGTATAGTTGCTATTAATAATATTTTTGATATGTGATTTGTATTGACAGTCTCTTTTATATCAAGGATGGTGGAAATATGAAAATTGGAGTATCCTCCAGTATTTTCTTAGATTCTAACTATGACCTTTATAGTTCATTAAATTTTTTAGAAAAAAAAGTAAAATATGTGGAGTTAGTATGTGATGGCAATTTAAACGTTATGGAAAATGAAAATATCCATATCCCAGAGCAGTATAATTTAAAATATACATTACACTGTCCCTTATCAGATCTAAACCTATCCTCCTTTAGAGAAAAAATAAGATTGGCCACTTTAAGTTTTGTTGAGGATATTTTAAAAACTGCCAATTCTGTAAATGGGGATGTTGTTGTATTACATCCTGGTTATTGTATATTTAAATATGATTATGGGAAATCCTTGGATTCACTTATAAAATCATTGTATGATTTAAATAACCTTCAAAGAGAATATTCCATAAAGATAACCATTGAAAACATGCCCTCCTATGACATGTTTATGTTCAGAAAGCCAATATATGAAATTATGGAAAATTTGGGAGATATTGGAATAACCTTTGATATAGGCCATGCCTTTTTAAATAATAATATAGAGGGATTTTTAGAAGGAGAAATAATCAACAAAATAGCCCATACTCATATACATGATAATAATGGAGTATTTGATGAGCACCTATGCATTGGAAAGGGTAAAATACCCTTTAAAAAGTATGCTAAGAAAATAAAAAAAGTAAAGGGCATAAAAATGATTGAAGTAAAAAATAAAAGTCTTGAAGAGTTAGATAGTTTTATACATAATTTAAAAAACTTATAGTGGTTAATTAAACTTGTAATAATTAATATTAAAAATATTATAGTAAAAATTTAAAATTTAAAATAATTATTAAAAATAAAAATTAATTAAAAATTTTTAATGGCATGTAATTACGGTTATTTTTTTATAAGATATATTTTAAATTATATCCTATATTATAAGGCATGCCCTAAAATGTAATTATTTAATAATGTATTAATTTAAAAATATAAATATATAGATATACCTATTACGAAATTTACTATAAAACTTAGAAAAGGGGACGAGGTTAGTATGATAATTATTATATACTAACGAGTTAAAGGGTTATATACTATTATTTTTTTGGTGGTAATATGATAAGTAGCAAATATTACAGCAGCAATTATAAGGTAGAGGTTGCAGTTGTTAAAAGAAATGGTATTCAGGAACAATTTAATATAAATAAATTGGTTAAATCCCTTTTAAATTCCCATGTGGATTATGAACATATAAACTCCATAGTAGAAAGGGTTTATGAAAAATTATACAATGGCATAACCACAGAGGAAATAAAAGAAATTATCTATAATGCCCTTAAAGAAATAGATAATAAAAATAATACAAATTATTCAGAAAATTATCAATTAAAAAATGTTTTAAAGGTAAGAACCTCAAAAAACGAATTTAGGCCCTTTGATAAAAACAGAATAGTAGTTAAACTTATGGGTGAAACTGGACTTGATAAAGAGACAGCAGAACGCATAGGAAATGAAATTGAAAAATCCATAAAAAAACTTAACTTAAAATACATTACTGCACCTATGATAAGGGAATTGGTAAATGCAAAGTTAATTGAGTATGGTTTAGAGGAGTTCAGAGTAAAACATACAAGATTGGGAATACCCATATATGATATTAAAAAACTTATAAATCAGGGAAGTAAAGAAAATGCAAATTTAATGCATAATCCAGAATCCATCCACAAATGGGTAGCCGACGAAACTATGAAGCAATATGCTCTATTAGAGGTATTCCCAAAACATATTGCTGATGCCCATATGAGGGGAGATATTCATCTTCATGATTTAGAGTATGCTGCAATAAGACCGGTATGTTGCCAGCATGATTTAAGACATTTTTTCATGCATGGATTAAAGGTTGATGGAACTGGAAGACATACAAGTGTTTCAAAGCCTGCAAAGCATGCTGAAGTTGCAATACAACATGCTGCCAAGGTTCTAAGTGCTGCCCAGTGTGAGATGAGTGGAGGTCAATCCATAGATGAGTTTAATATATGGTTATCACCCTATATGAAGGGATTGCCATATAAAAGAATAAAACAACTTATGCAGATGTTTATCTATGAAATGAACCAAATGTATGTGGCAAGAGGGGGACAGACTGTTTTCAGTAGTATAAACTTAGAGTTGGAGGTACCAGAATATTTAAAGGACCGAGAGGCCGTAGTGGCAGGAAGTATAAGGGGAACCTATGGGGATTATCAGGAGGAGGCCCAACTCATTTTAGAGGCTTTAATAGAGGTATTGATGGAGGGAGATGCCGTTGGAAAACCCTTCCTCTTTCCAAATTTCATTGTAAAGTTAAGGGAGGGGGCATTTAAGGATGAAAATAGAGATTTAATGATAAAATTACATGAATTAAGTAACAAGTGGGGGCTGCCCTATTTCATAAATATGTTGCCAGAGTGGCAGGCTGAAAATACCAATGCAATGGGGTGTAGGACAAGATTAAGTGGGGATTGGACTGGAGATCCAGAGAGGGATACCCTGAGAACAGGAAATATGCAGTGGTATACCCTTAATCTTCCAAGAATTGCCTATGAGGCAGGAGGTAGTGATGATAGATTATTTGAGATATTGGATGAAAAATTGAAAGTACTTAGGGAAGCATTAAGTATAAAGCATGATATCACTATGAAGATTCTTGAGGATAGAATAATGCCATTTATGACTCAAGAGTTTGATGGAGGGAGATACTACAATCACGAGTGTAGTACCTTAACCTTTGGATTTGTTGGATTAAATGAACTTTTAAAGTACCATATAGGTGAGGAACTTCACGAATCCAAGGAAGCCTTAGAATTTGGAAAAAGGGTTATATCATATATGAAAGATTATGCCGACAACTTAAAAAAAGAAACTGGTTTAAGATGGACAATAACACAAACTCCTGCCGAGAGCACTGCAGGAAGATTTGCTAGGTTGGATTATAAACACTATAGAGAGGAAAGTAAAACTGTAGTTAGTGGCGACCTATCTAATATAAATACCCTGTACTATACAAACTCATCCCATGTTAAAGTTAATTCGCCAGTTACCCTGGGAGAAAAAGTGAAAATAGAGGAAAAATTCCATCCCCTTTGTAATGGAGGACATATTGGCCACTTCTGGAATGCCGAGGCCTATGCAGACCCTGAAGTACTTATTGATATAACCAGGAAAATAGCAGAAAAATCCAATATTGGCTTTTGGACCTATACTAAGAACCTAAGTATATGTGAAAACTGTGGTAAAGGAATGGCAGGCTTAAAGGATACATGTGTCCAATGTAATTCTTCCAATATCCAAAAATATAGTAGAATAACAGGTTATTTGCAAAACATATCCAATTGGAATAGTGCTAAGAGAAGGGAGTTAGTGGATAGAAGGAGCAATATTCCTAAGATTTAATATAATAATTTAATTTTTTATAAGGTATTCAATAAAAAGTAAAAATAATTAAAAAAATAAAAAATATAAATTAAAATAATTTAAACCATAAGATAAAAAGGGAAAAAGTAAATACTTAAGAAGTAGAAATTCTACAGATATATTATCTCTTTTCTTCCTACATTCCTAAGCACTGAAAGTGTAGAGGAAATCCTTTAAG
>DQSV01000014.1 GCA_015663075.1 Methanothermococcus okinawensis
CCTCTATAAAGTTGGGAAAAGATATTTTAACAGCATCTTCTCCCTCTATTACAGTTCTTCCCTCGGCTCTTAATCCAGCAATGGTAAATGCCATTACCAATCTATGGTCATGATAAGTATTTAATTTTGCTCCCTTCAATTTTCCAACCCCCTCTATTATAAGGCCATCTGGTTTTTCTGTTATTTTAGCCCCCATTTTATTTAATTCCACTCTACAGGCATTTAACCTATCACATTCCTTATATCTAACATGTTCCCCATTATATATCTCAGTTCTTCCCTTGGCAAAACAACCTAAAACTGCAATAGTTGGTACAAGGTCTGGTATATTTTTCACATCTATAGATATTCCCTTTAAGGAGTATGGACCACTTATTATTACCCTATCCCCTTTAACCTCAATTTCAGCGCCCATCTCTTTAACAATATTAATTATTTCCTTATCTCCCTGTTTCGAGTCCTTAAATAAATTTTTTATAATAATTTCTGAATTTAAAAGTACCCCTGCTGCTATTAAATAGGATGCTGAGGAGTAATCCCCTTCAACAGTATAATTGCAGAGTTTATATTTTTGATTTCCCTCAATAAAAAATCCAACCTCTCTCTTGTTATTGTTATTATTCATGTTATTATCATATTTGTTATTATTACATGGATTATTATGGTTAATATACTGCCCATAAGTACCATCTTCCCTTAATACCTTAATGGATATTCCAAACCTTTTAAGGACATCTATTGTTATATTTAAATAAGGAGCAGATTTTAAAGGTGTTTTAAGTATTATTTTAGAATCTTCCTCAGAAAAGGGTAAGGTCATCATTAGGGATGTAATAAATTGGGAACTTATATCCCCCCTTACCTCAACAGTATTATTTTTTATTTTACCTCCCTTAACAACTATAGGGGCCGTACCATTCATCTTAGATGAAAATGCCTCAATGCCAAGTTGATTTAATCCATCCAAAAGGGGTTCCATGGGCCTCCTTCTTATGGAATCATCTCCTGTAAGAATGGCATAACCTTTTGGTATTTGGGAGGATATTCCAGTTAATATTCTCAATGTTGTACCACTGTTTCCAACATCTATAATATTATCAGGAGTCTTAGGGGAGTTATTATTTCCCTCTATTATCCATTTACTTAATAATTTATTGTTATTTATATCTACATGGGCTCCTAAGGATATTCCCCCCCTAAGGGAAGATAGGCAATCTTCACTATTCAATGGATTTATAATTTCAGATACTCCATTTGCCAAGGAGGCACATATAACAGCCCTGTGAGTATAGGATTTTGAAGGGGGAACACTTACTTCTCCTTTAATTTCCTTAGTTTTTTCCACAATTATCATAATATCCACCATTTAATTTCATTGAAAATTTAATTTTATTTAATTTTTTATTTTTTTAATTATTATATTTACCCCCCATCAAAAATAATATACAATAAAATAACTTATATGAAGAATTAGATGTAATAAATTATGAAATGTTTAACAGGTACGAGGGGTTGTTGTACAATGTTTTTGATTATATAATGAAAAAATCTCAGAGGGAAAGATAAAAATTGTTATGCAATTTTATCCCTATTCTAAAATTCTATAGAGAGTATCTCTCTCCCTTGGGATTCTACCTATGCCAACTATGGTATTTCTTATTCTCTCCACTGATATACTAACCCCATGTTCAGCCCCAGCAGATTTGGATATATTCTCCTCCATAAGAGTTCCCCCAAAATCATTGGCGCCACACTTTAAAGAGATTTGAGCCATCTTTATTCCCAATTTAACCCAGGAAACCTGTATGTTTTTAATAACCTCCTTAAATAATATTCTACTTATGGCATACATCTTTAAGTCATCCATACCTGTAGCCCCACTACGGGCCCTACCCTTAAGATATATTGGAGCCCTTTTATACATGAAACTCAGGGGCACAAATTCTGTAAATCCTCCTGTCTCCCTTTGAATATCCTTTAAAATAAAAAGATGATTAACTATATCTTTATAATCCTCAATATGGCCATACATTATAGTACATGTTGTTTTAATTTCCAATTTGTGGGCTTTTTTTATTATATCTATCCAATCCTTAGTGGATAATTTAGAGGGGCAAAGTTCTTCTCTAATACTGTCATTAAGTATCTCTGCCGCTGTTCCAGGCATGGTATTCAATCCATTTTTCTTTAATATTTTAAGGGCTTCCTTTATATTTAATCCAGCATTTTCACTTGCAAATTTAACTTCCATAGGGGAAAATGCATGTATATGGATACCCCCATAGGGTTTTGTAATATCATGGATTTTTTTTAGAATTTCCACTTGAAAATATGTATCTACATCTGGATGAAGCCCTCCTTGAATGCATACTTCTGTACAGCCTAATTTTCTTGCTTCAAGTGCCCTCTTAGCAATTTCATCTATATCTAAAAAATAGGCTCTTTTATCTCTCTTATCTACCTTAAATGCACAGAAATTGCAATCTCCTACACAAATGTTTGTATAATTAATATTTCTATTAACTACATAGGTTACAACATCTCCTACTATATCTCTCCTAAGGGTATCGGCTAACTTTAAGGTATCAAAAAAATATTCTTCCTCTTCAAAAAGTTCCAAACATTCTTTCTTTGAGATGTCTTTTTCATACAATCCATATATATCCATAGAATCACCATATCTGGCAATAATAGAACTGGAATGATGTATATAATTTAAATACAATACAAAATGCGTTGATGTAAATAATAACCTATATCAAGTACATAACCTTAACTTACAACCATAATATGGAATAAAATGATGTAATAAAAATAATAAAGAACAGTGATAAGATTTTTATTTTTAATCACTTTAATATTTAAAACCTTAGATTTATTCCATTATTCAATTTTCTTTATTTATTATTATTTTTTTATTTATAGATTGTTTTATATAATTACTTTTCTATAATTATTTTTTTGTATTCCAATACGAATTAAAGTCTTATTCACCATAAATAATTTTTTTGAGGCCTTATTATTTTTTTTATTCTAAATTATATATGACTTAAAATAGTATTATATGCCTATATTCACCTTTAGATTTTGTAATATCTAATATTAAACTATTTAATCGGTTAAGGAATTTAGAAAGACATATATATAATTTCCTATTTGAATCAAATAGGAATTAAATATATATTAATAAAACTAAAATAGTTGTTGTATTATAAAATATAAAAATAAAAATACCAAAAATATAAAATAAATAAAATATAAAA
>DQSV01000024.1 GCA_015663075.1 Methanothermococcus okinawensis
AAATGTTACCAAGAAAGAAATAAGTACAACGTTAGAAAGTGGGAAAATAATTGTAAATAATAGTGGTGTTATAGTAGCAAATATAAGCGTAACTGATACAGGGACAATTGTAAATGCAACAAATGTAACAAATACTTCCAACGTAGTAAATACTTTTGTAAACAATGTAAAACCAACCATAACTGGAACACTCAAATGGATGAGTGACGAAAGTGCAGTACAGAGACTCCCAAGACTAAGCACCTTAATAAGAGACACTGACGCAGATCCAAATGACGTCAGTAATGAAACTAGTGCAGATGCCATGGAGTTCTTATTAGCGTCAGTCAAAAAGGTAGATAATGATAACTACGAGATCGATAAAGGAGATTTAGTATATGGTGCATTGATGTTTAAAGATGGAAAATATAATGTAAGTGAATTACAACCACTTTACATAGGTATGGAAATACCACTCTTAGGTGAAAATTACAGAATAGTAGACGTCGACGACAACGATAAAAATATATACTTAGGTAAGGAAGCCTATTCAGGACCTATGGAGGAAGGAGAGACCTATGATTTAGGCAATGGATACCAAGTAAAAATTGAGAATGTATTACAGACAATTGATGATAATAATAAAGAGGTAAAAGTTAATGTTGAGATTATAAAGGATGGTAAAGTAGTAGCAAGCAAGGATGACAAAATCCCATTTGTAGTAAGATACAAAGATATAGGTGTAGATGTATACGATGCATACAAAAATATAGCGGAAACCGAGGGATATGCATCCGTAATAATTACAAAGGATGTAAAAGAGTATGAATTAGGAAAAGATTTTGTAAATGACTGGAAACTTTATGCAATAACAAGGGAGAGTAATAGTACGGTGGGTTATAGTCTTAAACTTGCTGATAATGATTTTTCCAAAGAATCAGATTCATCAGCTAAAACGAAATACTTAGAAGTAGGTAGCGATAAAGTCTACGGTCTTGCATTGAAATATGATGGAGATAAAATCGATAACTTAGATAGTGGAAGTACAGTAGACTTTGCAAACGACTATGCCACACTGGAATTCACCGATGATGATGAATCAGGTAAACTGTTTGCAAGGTACAAGATGGATGTATCTAAGGAAGTATCCTTAAATATAGGTGAAGAAACTGATGTATTAGGTACCTCCCTGGAGTTAAAGAACATTGAAGCAGAAGGTCAGGAAGTAGTACCTGTTAAGGTACCAATAGCAAAATTAGATACAGAGACCTCCTTAGACTCTGATAAAAACATGATATTAGTTGGAGGACCTGTTGCAAACAAATTAACTAAAGAACTCCAAGAGGAAGGTAAGGTAAATATAAACAACAACAGCCCAGCAATAATACAATTAGTAGGTAATAACATATTGGTAGTAGCAGGGGGAGACAGAGAAAAAACAAGAGAAGCAGCATTGTACTTAATAGAAAACTATTAAATAATTAATTAATTTTTTATTTTTTTAAACTTATTTCTTTAATTTGAATTTTTTTATTATATTCTACAAGCATTTCTATTATTTTTAATGCCAAATCACAATCAAAATTGTATTTTTCACATAATTTACATATTCTTTCTCTTATTTCTCTTTCCCTTTTTTCATCATTTACAGGCATGTTTAATTCTACTTTTAATAATGCAATCTCTGTTGCAAAATTTGTTCTTTTTGCCATAAGTGATATAAGCTTCTCGTCAATTTCATCAATTTTACTTCTTATATTTTTGAGGTCCTCTATGGATTTAGACATTTTTATCCCCTATATTATTTTATTAAATAAGAATAATCTTAATAAAAAATAACCTTAATTATATATATCATTTAATAAGAATATAAAAATATGGATGATGATGAAAAGAGGGTTAACTGATTTTATGATGATACTTACCCGATCTGAATCCTAAGAAAATTAAAAAATTAATAATTATTTTGCTAAGCCTGTATATATTGCCAAGACAAACCTTGTCTCGGCTTTATCAAGTTCTTTCAATGAATTTCCCTCTATTACAAAGGTTCTATTTACTCTTACTATTTTAGCAGTGCTATTACTTCGAATTATTTTTATTATCATGGTAATGTTGCTATTTTTAACCCTCTCTATTTCACTTTCGTTATTAAATACGCTATCATCTACAATTTCATGAGGATAAATTGAGTTTAAAAACCCTAACTTCATAGATAGATCTGTTATAGATACCATTCCCTCCTCAGAGGGAAGTGATTTATTATATTCAAAATATATTATTTTGGTAGTTAAATAATGCCTCAATATATCACTGTCACTGGTATTTATTAACTCTGTAGATAGTGCTTCCTTCACTGAGGCCCTTAAAGGTAATTCAACAATATTTCCACTAATGTTTAAATATATTGTATTATTGTTTGAGTTATTAATATAATTCTTATTATCTAAGTTGCCAATATACTTCCCAGTATCTCCATTTATATCCTTGGTATTTATGCACATGGATAAACTTATCATAAGGGCCATGAAAATAATTGAAATTAGCTGTTTTTTCATTTATGATACCTCCTTTTTATATGCAAAAATTTATTTATTCTCCTTTATAACCTCTTTTACTATTTTTTTAAATACTTCCTCTTCTATTTCCTCACCTTTCTCCTTAGTATCCTTTATTTTTTCAACAATTTTTAAAAGATCTTCTTTGGACACCTCAATTCCCATATTCTTTAACTTTTTATCCACTGCACTGCATCCAGAGTGCTTTCCAAATACTATTCTCCTATTATGGCCAATCTTCTCAGGTAAAAATGGCTCATAGGTTAGGGGG
>DQSV01000067.1 GCA_015663075.1 Methanothermococcus okinawensis
CCTGAGGTGGTCCTTGTTAAGATGATGTATCTCCTTGGAAATTATGATATAGAGGAAGTTAAAGTATTGCTAACCAAGAATACCTCTGGGGAGATAACTCCATCTACCAGATTTGATTGTTATCCTTAATTTATGGATTTTCTATATAGTATTAAGGTATTTTCGGAGGGATATTTTTTATAAATATTATCCAATTTATCAAGATAGGTTCCTTCAATATATTTTCTTAATTTCCTTCCCAATGGGCCAGTGAATATAAATTTAAAGTGTTTATTATATTTTTTCACCACGTTAACCAATCTATCCATATCTATTTCCTCACAGGTGCATCCAAAATCTCCGCCAATCACAACTATTCCTCTATTGAAGACTCCTTTAAAATCATTGATGGCATGATCTATTGCTTTAACATCAAGACCTGGATTTACATTTTCAATAATTAAGGGATTGTGGGATGATATACTCATTCTATTTTTTATTTTAAAGGAATATACTCTATCGACAATCTCATCTAAATCCATAAAATTTTTACAGATGTTTATGGCAAATAGAGAATTTTCTATATAGTGGGTTCCAAATATCTCCCTATTAAACTCTATAACCCTTCCATTATATCTATATCTTAAGGGATATTTAGATAGTATTTCTATATTTTTATCATCTATTTCAATTAAATTGTTTAATTTAATATCCTCAAAATTCCTATATGAGTATTCTTCAAAAACCCTTTTGTTTATATATGCCCTTTCAGCATTTTTCATAGAGGACATTTTGGCAATGAAGGAATCCCTTAAACCACCTCCAATAGGATAATTTTCAAGGATATTTATAAGGGCCCCGTACCTACAGGATGTAATGCCCAAGGACACCTCAAATATAAATACATCATAGGAATCCAAGGTATTTTTTTCACTTAATAGATTTATGCTATTTATTACCGATACTGGAGTAATGGACCCCCTATTACTGTTATTTATAAAAACATTATATTCATTACTTAATATTTTGTATATAAGTTCTGTTGTGGTAGTTTTTCCCTTGACTCCTGTAATTTCTATAAATTTTTTATATAAGTTATTATACTTTATCTTTATAATTTTTGAAATGGCATCATGAAATGGGGTAAAATCCCAATCAATTGGACAATGAATAGGGGCAACTACTTCCTCATACTTGGAAAAATCTGGTTTACCCTCAGAGGGAATTATATTAAAATATTTAATTACTTCATTATATTTTTTTAAAATAGTTTTATCCTTTTTTAATTTTCCATATATATCCCAAATAAAAATATCCCTATGATCTAAGTTATAATACTCTTTGGCAATATCCAGTGCCCCATGATTTATATCTATGATTAATATCATAATCTCAGTTTTATTTAAGTTTTATTTAAAAGATTAATAATAAAGATGTTTTATTAAAATTTATGTATAAATTTGCAGTATAATGGATAAGTATTATAATAAATACTTTATTTTAATTTATAAAATCTATAATTTATTTATGGATAAGCATATAGAATCTGTCAAAATAAAACGATATTAAAAAAATGTTATTATTAATGATAACTATAACTTTTTATAAATGTTTTGATAGGTTTTATAATATGCATTGTATTTGGTTTATAATAGTTTAGGATGAAATTATGATTTATGATTTTAGAAGGGAAAAAGAATATGGATATACCACTGGTTCCTGTGCTGCAGCAGGGGCCTACTGTGGTATTTATTATTTAAAAAAGGGTATAAAATTGGACTATGTTCAATTGGAAAATGATAAGGGGGATATACTAATAATACCAATAGAGGAAATAAAGGGAGAGATTAATTCCAAAATGGCAACAGTAGTTGTTAAAAAGTTTGCAGGAAAGGATATCGACATTACAAATGGAATAGAAGTTATTGTTGAGGTTGAACTTGTAAATAGAGAATACTTGGAGGAAAGAATCAAAATAATTGGAGGAAAGGGTGTAGGCATAGTTACAAAGGATGGATTACAAATAAAAAAGGGAACTCATGCCATAAATCCAAAACCTAAGGAACTTATTATTAAAAATGTCATGGACCTTCTGGATAATAAGGAGGGGGCCATAATAAAAATATCCATCCCCAAGGGAAAGGAATTGGCCAAAAAAACATTAAATCCAAAACTTGGAATAGTAAACGGGATATCTATACTTGGAACTACAGGAATTGTTAGGCCCATGTCAAATGAGGCCTATAAGGAATCATTATTGCCCCAAATTGATATTGCATTAACAAAAAATTATAAAGAATTAATATTTACTCCAGGGAACATAGGTACAAGATATGCAAAAAAATTATTAAATGTGGAAGAGGATCAGATAATCGAAGTTTCCAATTTTTGGGATTTTATGCTGAATAAAGCCGAGGAAAAGGGAGTAAAAAATATATTAATATTTGGCCATTCTGGAAAAATCATAAAACTTGCTGCAGGCATATACAATACACATTCAAAGGTCGCGGATGGAAGAAATGAAATATTAACGGCCTATAGTTCTTTATATATTGAAGATAGTGATACTTTAAGAAAAATACTTTATTCCAATACAACAGAGGAAATTATAGAAATTTTAAAGGGAGAAAATATATTGCATGATGTTTTTAATGATATAGCAAAGAGAGTTGTTGAAAGGGCCAGTGATAGATGGAAAAAGATAAATTTTGCTTCCATTATCATAGATATTCAGGGCAATATCTTAGGGGAATATAATAATAGATATGGTATTAAATATAAGCAATAGTTTTCGGCACTCTATTATTCTTTCTATCTTCCATATATTGAAAATTGGCAATAATAATTATATATTAGTATATTGATAGTTGATAGATATATATAGTGCAAAAATCTTGTTTATTATTGTTATTATATGAAATGGTTAAAAGTATTTTGTTTTATACAATAATAAGTGTGGAAAGAGAAAAATGTATTTTTGTGATATTATGGAAAAAAGGGATGATATATTTATAGTAGTACCTGCCTACAACGAGGAAAAAATGATTGGAAATACCCTTAAAAAACTAAAAGATGAAGGATATTCCAATATAATTGTTGTTGATGATGGTAGTAAGGATAATACTTACAAAATAGCAAGGGAAGAAGGGGCCATTGTTTGTAGGCATGTTATAAATAGGGGATTAGGGGGAGCATTAGGAACTGGCATAAAATGTGCATTGGAGTATGATCCAAAGGTAATAGTAACCTTTGATGCTGATGGACAGCATGACCCCAAGGATATTGAAAAGGTGGCAAGGCCCATACTCTATGAAGATTATGATGTAGTTATAGGTAGTAGGTTAATGGATAAGGATGAATTAAAAAACATGCCATTAGTAAAGAGAATAGGAAATTGGGGATTAAACTTTTTAACCTATTTACTTGGAGGGCATATTGTTACAGATAGCCAAAGTGGGCTAAGGGCATTCTCAAATAGGGCTGCGAAGATCATACTTTCAAACTTAAAAAGCAATAAATATGAAGTTTCTTCTGAGTTTATAGTGTTAATAAAAAGGAATAATTTAAAGTTTAAAGAAGTGCCTATAAAAACAATATATACAGATTACTCCATGTCCAGAGGTACCAATGTAATAACAGGATTTAAAATATTTATTAAATTAATAATCCATAAATTAATGTAATTTAATGCATTGACAGTTATTTTAGGGCATAAATAAAAAAATAATTAAAATGAATTAAAAAATAAATAATTAATATAAATTTATTTTTTTAAAATACTATCATTGGAATAAAAACTAATAAAAAGTGACACTAAATAAAAGAATAAATTAAATAAATAGAAAGGCATTTACAAAATATAAAATGTCTAAGAAGGAGAAATAAAAAGATATAAATCTACAATAAGACATAAGAGTCTCTAAAAGGCTTCATAGCATGCCCTATAAAAGAGAAATGTTAAATGCAGCAAAGTAATAAGGACTACTAAGATTACGGGCTATTTATGCCTAATTTTGCCTAAAAAATATGGAACAGAGGATCATAACTGCCTATTGTAATTGCAAATAAAAAATAAAATAATTAGATAAAAATTATAAAAAATAAATTAAAAGTAATATAATAATTTTGGATAAATAGGAAATAGAAATATATAAAATTGACATAAAACTAAACTTATAAAATTATTTATAAAAATTCTCAAATTTATAAGGAAAGACCCTAAACTAACATAGGAACATTACTATGGGATTATAGCAAAATAAAGATTCTACCTCCATTAATGTAGAAGACTAAAAATTCTAACTTCAGAAGGATGATAAATTTTAATATTTATATTTTAAAGTTCTTAAGAAATGAATTTAAGATGTTTTAATTACAATAGCTTACGTATTAAAAAGTAAAGTGACAGTATGAAATTAAGTGAAAATAAAATAATATATATGTGCTTAGGTGTAGTTTTAATAGGTATAATCTCCTTAAGTTTTTATAGTTTTGAACCAGAGAATAGAAAAATTAAAGACCTCAAAGAAGGGGATTTTGTTAGAATAACAGGCCATATTCAAAGTATGAAGTTAGAAAGGGATGAGTACAGGCATATTAAATCCATTAAATATATTAAAATAATGGATGATACAGGAGGAGATCTAAGAATATATCCCTCTAAAAAAGTAATGGATAGTTTAGTGGAGTATATAAAAAATTATAGTCCCTCAATAAAGGAGGGAGATGTTGTTCAGGTCATTGGCATAATCCAAGTTTACAATGGGATTTACATAATACACCTTGATGACATTTCCAATTTTAAATTAATAGAAAAGAAAAATTTTGAAAGGGATATTTATTTATCTCCCACACCAACAGGCATCTATGCATCTAAAAATGGAAAAACCTATCATACCATTAAAGATTGTATATATGGTAAAAAAATAGCAGAAGATAATAGGATATATTTCTATTCAGAGGAGGATGCAGAGGAACTCAACTATAAAAAATGTAAATATTGTGCATCCAAAAAATAAAGTCACCAATTTAAAATATTTTTTAACTTCCTTATAAATTCCTCTTTTTCCCTATGCGTTATATCTTTTACATTCTCAACTGGTGCAACCAATAACTCCTTAGAGGGGAGTTTTATGGAGGCTCTAAATCTACCATCTCTTCTGGCAAGGTCTGTAATTTCTTTATTGTATAGGTATAATTTATCTAAAAGTTCCTCTGTTATTTTGGTACTATAATCACAGTACTGTAATGAACAACCCTCTCTCCAATATCCAAATTTATCTCCTACTTCATGAATTCTCTCAATATTTATACCATAATAATTTTTAAGTTTTATAACATCTTCATGACCACACCTTATAAGGGGCCTAAAAAACAAAGTACCATATCTCTTTGGTACAGGAGTTAATTCCATTTTTTCAAATTTTTCTTCATTGTAGATTTTCCTTAAGTATTGTATTATAGGGCCCGATATTTTTTCAAGTGCAGTATCTCCTGTTAATATAATGGGAACTCCTTTCTCTTTAGATAGTTTTATAATTTTATCCTTCATTATATTTTTACAGATGCG
>DQSV01000066.1 GCA_015663075.1 Methanothermococcus okinawensis
AATCTGTTAAGGTGTGGTATCAAAAATGCAATAGCCGTGGAGGGCACTTCCATTCCTAAAACAATAGTGGAGTTATCCAAGAAGAAAACTACAACAATATTCACTGATGGAGATAGAGGAGGAAAACTTATATTAAAGGAGGCCCTTCAAACCTGCGATATAGATTATATTGCCAGGGCTCCCAAAGGTAGGGAGGTGGAGGATTTATCAAAAAAAGAGGTAATAAAATATTTAAGGTCAAAAATACCTATTGAACAGTACCTGCAACTCAATATTAAAAACCAGTTAAATCAGAACCAGAATGCCCAATCCTCAATTGATGCTGAGTGTAGCCAACATAGGGAAATCCCAGAAGTATCTTTTAGTGATGAACAAGATATCCCAAATAAAGAACCTTCAAACTATGAAGAGGAAATAAAGAGTATTTCCAATACATGCTATGAAAATAAAGTTAATGAACCGAATACAGATGACTTAAGTAAAAATTGTAAATTAAGTTATGAGGTATTAAATACTGATGATTATATGCTAAAATTGGAGTACCTAAAATCCTCAATAGAGGAAATTAAAGATAGTGGTAACATAAAAATTATAGGGACGGATTTTGAGAGAATTCTATCCATTGATGAGCTATCCAAGGACATGATAAAACCTAACATTCGTTTTTTTATTTCAGATGTACCCATTACTCAGAAGATGGTGGATAAGTTTTTTAACTGCAATAAATTAAATATGATTATTATAGGTAGGAAAGTAAATATTACAAAAAAACCTTGGAATTTAAAAATTTTAAAGTATGAAGATATTGTTTCGTAGTAGGGTAATAGGATATTTAATAAAAAAATAGAGTAATTAAAAAATTAATAAAATTTAAAAATAATAAGTTTATTAAAAAATTACAAAAATATTTTTAAAATATTAATATTCTAAAATACTTAAAAATGGAATAAAACCATAACAAAAATTAATCTAAGATATTTTTAGATTGTAGGTTTAGGATATATGCTTAGCTATAATAAAAAATTAATATTAATTTTTAATTTCATTTATATAATTTTTATTTTTCATTTATTTTAATATTTTTTTATATTTGGTGATTAAATGCACAAGGATGAATTAATACAATTACATCAACTTTTGGTATATATGAGAAAATCATTAATAAAAAAATTTGGTGATTCTGTCAATAAATATTTTAAAACCTATGATAGTTTAAAAATATATCCTCACCATATACACAGAACAAAATCTGAGCATACTTATGCCATATTTTTACTGGCCAGCAGTATTGCAAAAATACTATCGGATTACGGCAATGTTCCCAGGAGTGTATCCAGTAGATTAAGGGATACAAGTGAAAAAATAGAAAAGGAACTTATTAGACAAAAGAGAATAGATGACTATAAAAAGTGATTAAAATAATAATATACTTGGTGTAATTATGGAAAAAAAGATTACGGTGCTGGGAAGTAAACTTGCAAAAACTGGAAATGAATTTATCTACTGTGGAATGTTAAAGGAATGCGAGCCCTGTAAATTTAGAAAAATCTGCCATGAGGGTATGGAGGTAGGTAAAAGATATAAGATTCTATGTGTTAGATCTACAGATCATCCCTGTGCCGTTCATGAAGAGGGGGTTAAGGTTGTGGAAATTAAGCCTTCAGAGGAAATTACCATGTTAATAGAATCAAAAAAGGCACTGGAGGGTTTAACAATCTCATATAATGAATCCCACTGCAATAATATATTTTGTGAAAATTACATGTTGTGCAATCCAGAAGGACTACCTAAGAAATACAAAATAGTGAAGGTATTTAATGATAAAATAAACTGCCCAAGGGGTCATTCATTTAAAAGGGTAATAATATCTCCAGCGGATTAGTTTTTATAGCACCCACTGTGTTTAATAAAAAAATATATATTTTTTATGGCCTTTAAATAAAATCCACATGTGCTGTAAAATGAACTAAAATTTCTTTTGACAAAGAACATGATATCTTAGGTCATATTTTTAAAACTAAATTTCCCTAATCACCTCAGAGATGGTTAAAAAACCATATATTTTTAATTTTTAAAGATTATTGACTTGAAAGTCCCATTGATATCATATGAAAAAATATATAAAATATAAATAAAAGATGTAATATATTGAATAATCAAAAAATTAAAAATTAAAATTGGTGATATTGTGGAAATAAATGGAGTATATATTGAGGATACCTTTGCTGAGGCATTTCCAATATGGGTTTCAAGAGTATTAATCACTGCTGCAACAGAGAGACTTGCAAGAATAGCTGCAACTGAGGCCACAGGATTTGGATGCTCAGTTATTATGTGTCCTGCTGAAGCAGGTATTGAGAAATATGTTCCCCCTACAGAGACTCCTGATGGAAGACCAGGCTATATTATTGAAATATGCCATCCTAAGAAATCAGAATTGGAGCACCAGCTATTGGAGAGAATTGGACAGTGCGTTTTAACTGCCCCTACAACAGCAGTATTTGACGCAATGGGAGAGGATGCAGAGGAAAAACTTAAAATAGGGTTTAAATTAAAATTCTTTGGAGATGGATACGAAAAGAAGGATAAAGTTGGAGATAGAGTTGTTTATAAAATACCTATCATGGGAGGAGAGTTCATAGTGGAGAGTAAATTAGGTATTAAAAAGGGAGTTGCAGGAGGAAACTTCTTTATAATGGCAGATAGCAACATGGCTGCATTAACAGCAGCCGAGGCTGCAGTAGATGCAATTAACTCTATTGATAAAGTAATAACTCCATTCCCTGGAGGAATAGTAGCCTCAGGTAGTAAAGTGGGAGCCTCAAATCCAAAGTATAAGTTTATGAAGGCTACCACAAATCAAAAAATGTGTCCGACTCTAAAGGATTCCATTGAAGGTTCTGAAGTCCCAGAGGATGTAAATGGGGTTTATGAGATTGTAATAGATGGAGTAGATGAAGAATCTGTTAAAGAGGCTACAAAGGCAGGTATATTGGCAGCAACTACTGTATGTGGTGTTAAAAAAATCACAGCAGGAAATTACGGAGGTAAATTAGGTAAATATCAGATAAAATTGAGAGAACTCTTTGAATAAATCTATTTTGTAGAAATTTTTTAATATTTTTAATATTTTTATTGTTATTTATATTATTAGATTATTATTTATTACTCTTAATTACCCCATTTGTTAGTTTATTATATATCTATAAAATTAACAATTTTGATTTTTTATATTTATAAAAATTTTAAAATAAATAGTTGATTTAAAGGATTCAATCTCCAAAAGTTTATATGGGGGTTTTATTTTGAAAATAAAGTATATTCTAAAAAATAACACATCTGCAGAATTTACACTCAACAAATCCTTCAATACATACAGGGGCAAATTAATAAAATCTGACTTTAATGGGCCTATTGAGGGAGTTGTAATGTTAAATAAAAAAAATCATTGTTATTTTTATCCCCTAAGGGCCCTCCATATGATTAAACCTGAAAATTACATTCCTACCAACATCTTACCAAAAACCTCCCTTCCGACGAATCCAAAGAACATTCATGTAAAGGAGGCCCTTTCAAGAATAGTTGGCAGAACTTTAAAAGTTGGATATAACAATCCAAAAACATCATACTTAGGAAGACTTTTGGGCTTCACAAGGGGTATTTTTTCATGGTCAATTGCCCTTGAAATCCATGGTGAGGTTTTTATTTTAATAAACCCTAACTATTTTATATACTATGGCACAAAATGGGATATACCAAAAAATAACTCTCCTTATGCCCCCCCTATGCTTATAAATCTAACAAAAACAGTAAATTATTTAAGAAAATGCCTTTTAGATGAAGTAAGGTTGGAATACAACTTTCCACGGATAAACATAGACAATAAGGCATATATATACCCCTATGGGACAATTTCAAATGATAATCATTTAAAAGAGCAGATAAATAACCTTTTAAGGGAACAAGGGCTCTATTTCAGAACATGATTTTCTATTTTTTAAATACTATCTTTAAAGAACTCTCTATTTAATATCTCAGCAAGTTTATCAAGGGTTTTATCAATACCATTTATTGTTCTTTCAACTATATTTTTTTTATCCAATAGGTTTCCATAAACATCCGTTGTAAATAAATATTTACTATTATCTGTTAAAATACAAATTCCTCCCTTTCCAATACCTGCTGTGGTTCCTATACCTATGTTGCAATTTAATTTATTTTTTATGCCCTTTGCCATTAAATAGGCTACCTTGAGGTCATTCTCCTCATTATATACCTTTCCATAATTATACTCATAATCAGGAGTTGGAAGGGTAACATCTAAAATGCTTTCCACAGTACTTTTTAAGGGCATAAACATTGAGGCCATGACATATATATTTCCATTAAATACCTTATAATGAGGATGATTTTTAACATCATCATATCCCATGGCCATTTTATGAAGAATATTTCCTATTCTACCATGGGTAAAGCACTCAGCAGTACCTATAGATAGCATAAATCTTCACCTTAGAGTTTAACTATTATAACCTGCTCCTCATCACCAAATAACAATAAAGTGACAATTATTACATTTCCCTTAAATATATAAATACCTCGTACTCCTCCCCAGTATCTGTATATGCTTTAGTTTTTACTCTATGATAATACTCTCCCTCATCTTCAAACTCATCAAACCTCTTTAACTCCTCATTAGATATCTCTAAAAGAATTATTCCAGAAACTTCAGAACCTTCCTTTCTTCTAATACCATAATAGCCAATGCTATTATCAAAAAACTTTTCATATCCCTTTATTTTTCCTTTTTTTCTACTTGGAATTCTATTTATTAATTTTAACAATACTTCATCATTCATTAACTCTCCATAGGCAAATAGGTTCATAATCTCACTTAAAAAAATCCTTTAAGGTAATCTGTCTACTTACATTTTTAAGTTCCTCCTCTGATATTCCCAAGGATTCCATTATACGTATTACAGGAGGAAGAACTTGATTATCTATGTAGTAGTTTATATCATAATTCTTGGCATTTTCTGGTAATTCTGCCCGTTCACTTATGGGTTTATTGCCACTGGTAATAATATAACCAATTACATCTCCAACATTCAACATTCCTTTATTCCTTATTATTTTCTTTGCAACTTCAACATGGGGTGCCGTTGTTTTATACTGGGAAACATCCTTGGTAAGTTGAGTATAAATAATTAAATCCTCCTTTTTAACATTGCCATTTCTTAGGTTATCTATTGTGGAGGTAATAATTTCCTTTGCCCCCTCAATATCCCCCTCCTTCAATAGGGTTTCCAATACCCTCATCTGAGTCTTTTTTGCAATATTTGACCAATCCCTCCTTACAAACTCCAATCCCTTTATTATTATTTTATTATTTTCATCTATAAGGGCATATCTCTTTTTTGTAATAAATATGCCCCTTCTATAGTAGCCCTCAAATTCCAATTCCATATCCTTTGGAAGTATTTTATTCATTTCCTCTAAGAACTCGTAGGTTTTCTTTAATAGGGATTCCTTACTATCTACGTTATCCAATGTTGCATAGAGGCCATCTGTGTCTGCATATATTACTTTAAACCCGTGATTTTCCCCCTCTTTAATGGTTTTTTGAATAAAGAACCTACCTAAGTATGTGGTTATTTCAGCACATTCCTTGGAGTACCATCTGGCCCTTGGATAGGCCAAATATCCATAGTGGCTATTTGCCAATACCTTTAAAGATTTCTGTTCATAATCCAATAGGGTATAGTATGGTGATGATTGGGATTCATTATTTTTAATTCTCTTTAATTCCTCTTTAATATTTTTTCTTCTCTTAATTAGTTTATTCAGTACTTCAGGTATAATTCCCCTTCTTTTTTTACAAAACCAATGGCCTAATATTTCCTCTGATTCTCCTTTACAGCATTTACAATCTATTGTATCTGGACTTATATTATAACTTATTATAATTGAGGGATATAATGATCTAAAATCCATACTTACAATATTTTCATGAATGCCCCTAATAGGTTCCTTTACATATCCTCCCTCATAATATGTGTTTAACCTACCCCTATACTCTTCGCCAGAGGGCCTATTTGGTACTAAAAAATTTTTTTTATGAGAGTGCTTTAATAAAAGGTATTCTACCATCTGGCTACTGCTCATCCTAGTAATTTCAAAGAGTGTCTGATTCACAATCCTGGAAAACATAACCTCCAAGGGCAAAAAGTACTCTCCAATGAGATAGGTATAGTATGCATCCTGATAGGAGTATTCAACAAGGTCCTTATTTCCTTCCTCCCATAGTCTTGATATATTTTTATGCCCAACTTCCAATTTATGGATCCCAAATAGTTCATAACTTACATCCTCTAATTTATATTTATTTAGATTTAAAGTCCTTCTAACTATTGGATATAGATCCATATGCACTTTTCCAGGAATATAACTTCTAAGATGGATTCCCCCCTTTGAAATTTTTATACTTTGATTTTTTCCAAAGGATGTTTTTATTCCAAGGTATTTTGCCCTTTTCTTTAAATAGGGAAAATCAAAGTTATCCCCATTGTAGGTATATATTAAATTATAATTTTTTAAAATATTTAGTGTTCTTTTTATTAATTCCCTCTCATCCCTTACCAATTCCAAGTATTCATGTTCAAAGGGTTTATATGATATTACCTTTTTAAGGTCCTTGGAATAAAAACTTACCATTAATATGGGATCCTTTTCAGGTATGGGCTCCCTATTTTCACAGCGCACTTCCATATCAAAGGATATACTCTTTAATTTAGGTATTTGGTTATCTACTATTTTTCTCTTTTCTTTATCTTTGATATTACTATAGTATATTGTTGGAATTATGTTATTATCAATTAGATATCTCTTTGTAAATGGAATGTCATGCTCAAATATTTCCCCTATGTTTTTTAATACTCTAAGTTTTGGAACAATCTTTGGATATTTTAATACAATCTTTGTAATGGTCTTTTTAACTATTCTATCTTCATTATCATTGAGATTTTTGTTGATTATTGTTTTTTCCAAGGTTTCAAAATTTTCTATGTATTTTAGAAGGTCCTTGTTATTTAAGTTTAAATATTCTTTAATTTTATCAACTGGGGCATCAACATAAAAATATGGTTTAAAATCATAATCTATCAATATATCATTTAAAAGATATAAATATATGAAGTTATCTTCAGGGTTGTAATCTACATCTACGAGAGCATCAATAGTCATAATTACACCAATGTTTTATAATTCTATATGTAATAGTTTAGGATATTTCCTTTTTAAATAAATAATTAAAAAAATATTTAAAAATATTATTATAGTTAAAAACATAATTTCTTAAGTTATCATCAATAATATAAAAAAATAATTAAAAGATAATAACTAAAAAAATAATAAACAATTTAAAATAATAAAAAAATAAATAATTTAAAAAAATTAAAAAATAAAATAAAAAATAAAGAATAATTAAATAAAAAAATAACAAAATAAACTAAATCCTAAGATAAAAGGAAATAAAAGAAATATTTAAAGATATAAAGAAAAGTAAATAAAACTTAAAAAATAGAAATTCCATACTACTATACCCACTCCCACTACATTCCCTAAGCACTGAATGTGCAGAGGAAATCCTTTAATTTATATAATATCCTTAATATTTAGAAGTTTAACTTAACAATCCATTACAATATATAAATTAAAATAAGATTAAACCCCTAAAAATCTTGGTATAAAGTAGAATGTGCCAATGGCACTTCCAATACTGGAGAGAGCCATTACCATTAATACTCTCATTAAATTATTATTCATTAAAACCTTTAAATCTTCAGTTTTTAAAAATTGAGAAATATCCTCCGAAGTAATTTTCCTGTACTTTAACTCTACAGCCCCTACAACATAACCTGCTCCAATTATAGGTATTAGGGATGTAATTGGGGCTGCAAGAAATGCTGCTATAATGGAAGGGAATTTTCCCCTGGCAAGGATTACTCCCAATGCAGATAGTCCTCCATTTATCAATATCCACTCCATAGTTAATTTCTTTAATGCTTCAGGGTTTGAGGATATGGAGTATATTCCATATAGTACAATTCCAATTAATAAAATTGAAAATGCCATTTTAAAATAGTTTTTTTTCTTTTTTAACGTCATAAGTTCATTTATATTTATATCTATTTCATTTTTTTCAAGTTTTTTTAAGTAATTTACAATACCCCTAACATGGCCTGCCCCAACCACTACCAATATCCTTTCCCTTCCTGAGGTAATATCAAAAATATTCTTTGCCATATATTTGTCTCTCTCATCTACAAGAACCCTATATAGGGAAGGAGATAATTCACCCAATAAATCTATTAATTTCTCGGCGTTATCCACCATCTTATTTAAGGATTCTTTATCCAATTTTACAGTATCTTTATCATCCAATAATTCGTATAATAATGTTAATTTCTCCTTTAATGACATAGAGTCCAGTGCTCGTTTTAATGTAATGTTTATAGGTCTATCTATCAATGATAGTGGTTTTTTATATGTTTTAGCCAATTCTACGGCCTTTTTCATTTCACTTCCTGGTTTAATATTGAATTTTTCTCCAATATCCCTTTGAAAATTTGATAAAATACTATGTATTAAAAACAACCCAATATTTCCCTCCTTTATTATTTTTAATACATCTATGTTTTTCTTAGAGTGATTTTTATCTCTTTCATTTAATAGGGCAAAAAACCTTTCACTGTCTAATTCTATAGCAATTAAATCTGGATCTATCTCCAATATGGCCTGTTCTACCTTATTTACACTATCCTCTGAGACGTGGGCTGTGCCTATTAAGTAAATATCACAGTCATTAAATCCGTTATTAATTTTAATATGCATTATTCCACCGAGTATGATATGATTTAAGTTAAAAAATGTATAATTTGTGATAATTAATAATAAAAAATTAAAATAAAAAAAATAATTTTAAAAGATTTGGATATATTTTTATTAATTTTAATACAGTTTACTATACTTTAAATTTATAGTCAAGAACATAATATCTTAAACTTAATATACAACATATGATATAATAAAAATACGGGGATTAATAAACTTTATTAATTCTTTTATTTTATTTTTTATAAATTATTTAAATCTCATAAAAGAAAAAAATTTAATAATTATTAATCATCTCCATAGTATATCTCTAAGGCTTCCTCAACAGTTTTGTTTTCAATGGTAATGGAATGTATGGCATTACACATCCTTATAGCATCCCTATAGGACTTTTGATGTATGTTTCTACCTGTAGCATTTCCTGCTGCACCACTTATGTGTATTTGATCATGGAGCATCTGCAAAAATGCCTTTGGATCTGTGGAGCCCCCTCCAGCACAAACTACCTTTGTTCTACCTGCTGCTAAGATGGCCTCTCTAAATGCCTCGGCAGGATTCTCACACGTTGGATAATTAACCTTAGCAAAATCTGCCCCTAAGCATGCAGCAACTCCTGCAGCCCCGGCTATTAAATGAGAGTCTCTTTCATTTTTAACAGCCTTACCCCTTGGATACATCCAAAGTATGACTATCAACCCATTTTTATGGGCCTCATATACTATCCTTGAGGCCTCAGAGAGCATCTCATGTTCATATTCACTACCCAAGTAAATTGTATAACCTACTCCCAGTATATTAAGTTTAGAATAATTTTTAAATTCAACTATGTCCTTTATATCAATAAGGCTCTTACTTAAGGGATCCCTTTGAGAGGTTTTAACAAGATTGGTTTTTGAATTTATTTTGACAATATAATTTATATTACTATAATCCATACCATATCTTGCTATAAGTCCTAATTGTGTGGCAAATGCCCCTATCTTTGAGTTTGAGGCTATTTTGAATAGATGTTCAGGAGTAGCATCATCCTTTGATATGCCTGGGCCATAGAAATCATCGTTTAAATGTTCTATTTTTTGGTCCCCCGCAAATAGCATTAACCTCCCAGTATTCTCAGTTAATGTTAGATAGTTTTTAATATAAACTTCTCTTTTGTTATAGGGCACATCCATAGGCACTATTACATCCTTTTCAGATAATTTAATATTTTTCATAAAAACCCCCTATTTTTTAGTTTTTTG
>DQSV01000052.1 GCA_015663075.1 Methanothermococcus okinawensis
AAAAATATAATAAATAAATTAAAAATTAGGTGATAATATGCCAGGAACAAAACCTGTAGAATTAGGTTCATTAAAGGAGGGACAATACATTATAATCGATGATGTCCCCTGTAAAATTGTAAATATTACCAAATCAAAGCCTGGAAAGCATGGTGGTGCTAAGGTTAGAATTACCGCAATAGGTATTTTTGAACCAATTAAAAAGGAAGTTGTTGGACCGACTTCTTCAAGGGCTGATGTACCACTTATTGATAAAAGAAAGGGTCAAGTTTTAGCAGTTATGGGAGACCAAGTTCAAATAATGGATATGGAAACCTATGAAACCTTAGAACTTCCAATGCCTGAAGATGTGGATGGCATTGATAGTGGTGTTGAAGTGGAATATTTTGAAGCAGTAGGGAGATATAAGATCACTAGAGTTATTGGTGGCAAATAATTGTTTTATTTTTTGGATTTTTTTATTTTTATTCCCTATTTCCTATTAAAAACACATATAAAAATGTACATTCTAAAATAATATATATAAAGATTATAAAATCCTGAAAAAATAAATTAAAGAAAAAACATAACGAGAAATATGAGCAATTGTAGATGAACGCCATACATCTATTTAAGGATAACACGAAGACAATATCCTTATACAACCTATAACTTTTGGGATTCTTGCTCATCTACACTTCATGGGGTTATAAAGTACGAAAAGGATATTACTTATTGTAAGATAATTTCAGATTCCTCTAAACTGAGAAAGAAGATTAAACACTTTTTTCAATTGTAGGTAACCTTGGACTGGGATAAAGTCTGTGAGCAGGGGAGATATAACTGTTAAGATTATTCTTAGTCTGCTATTTTTTTAATTTTGATTGTAATTAATGTTATAAGGAGTAGTTTACATTTTTTATAGAAATTCCATAAGAATTAAAGTTTTTTTAAATTATTAATAATTTTTTAAGACCATATTTTAAAAAACTGTAAAGTATATATACTAATTAAAATAATATATAGAAAAAGGATAAAGGTGGGATTTTGTTTTTAGATAAAATATACAATGCCAAAAAGGCTTATACTTTTGATGATGTTTTATTAATACCCAGTGCTTCCCATGTGGAGCCAAAGGATACTGATGTATCCACAGATCTTGCAGGATTAAAATTAAATATACCTATAATTTCTGCTGCAATGGATACTGTATCTGAAAAGGAGATGGCCATAGCCCTTGCAAGAAAGGGAGGTCTTGGAGTTATCCATAGGAATATGCCAATAAATGAACAGGTAAATCAAGTAATATCAGTTAAAAAGGCAGAAGAGGTTATAATTAGGGATGTAATAACCATATCCCAAAATAGTACAGTAGATGATGCCAAAAGAATTATGGATGAGTATTCAATAAGTGGTCTCCCAGTTGTGGATGATGATAATAAACTTTTGGGGATAATCACAACAAGAGATATTAAGTATCTACAAAATAAATATATGAAAAATAAGGAGGAGGTCTTAGTAAAGGACATAATGACAAAGAATGTTGTTCATGGAAGTGAAGATATTTCCCATGATGAAGCCATGAACCTAATGTATGAAAATAGAATAGAAAGGTTACCTATAGTGGACAATGATAAAATAGTGGGAATAATTACCCTGAGGGACATATTAAAGAGAAAAGAATACCAAAATGCTGCTAGAGATGAAGATGGAAGGCTTTTAGTATCTGCAGCATGTGGGCCAAATGATCTGGAGAGGGCTGAAGCACTCATAGATGCAGGGGTTGATGCAATAGCCATAGATTGTGCCCATGCTCATAATATAAATGTAGTAAATGCCATTAAAAAAATTAAAAAATTAATAGAAAAAAAGAATACTAAAACTAAGTTGATTGTAGGTAATATTGCCACAAAGGAGGCTGCATTAGATTTAATAGATGCTGGGGCAGATGTTTTAAAGGTGGGTATAGGTCCAGGGAGTATATGTACCACAAGAATAGTTGCAGGTGTAGGGGTTCCTCAATTAACGGCCATTGCAGAGGTTGCAGAGGTTGCCAAAGAACAGGGAGTGCCTGTAATTGCAGATGGAGGAATAAAATATAGTGGAGACATAGCTAAGGCAATTGCAGCTGGGGCTGATGCAGTAATGTTGGGAAGTTTGCTTGCTGGAACTGAAGAGGCTCCTGGGCAGTTAATTATCATAAATGGAAGAAAGTATAAACAATATAGAGGAATGGGATCCCTTGGTGCCATGTCTGAAGGAGTTGGTGCTGGAGCAGATAGATACTTCCAGAGTCATATGAAACATGTTAAAATGGTTCCTGAGGGGATTGAAGGGGCCGTACCCTATAAAGGTCCTGTAAGGGATATTGTATTTCAGCTTATAGGGGGATTAAAATCCTCCATGGGATACTGTGGAGCCAAAAATATAAAGGAAATGAAGGAGAAGGCAAAATTTGTAATAATAACCCAAAGTGGCCAGAGAGAGAGTCATCCTCATGATGTAATTATTACCAATGAGGCTCCAAATTATCCTATTAACAAATAATCCTTATTTTTTTTTATATTGTTAATTTATATTATTAAATGTTTCTAATAATTTTTTTAAGTAGTCTTGGATGATGAGAGTTACCCCCGCTGATAATGTTTATATATTATGTGATGACATCAGCACTGTCTGACAGGCTACCTTTCTAAATTTTTTTATTTGTAGTTAAGTATACGAGACTATCAAAGGATTTATATTAAACTAAATCTTATGATATTCATCTTTTTAATTTTAATTTTTAAATATTCAAATATATTTAATCATAGATATTAAAATAGACGCATTCAAAGGAGTCAAAATAAATGTCTAAAAAAATAAAAAAATAGTATTATACAATATTTAGAGTATTATACTTACATTTTTAAAGCCATTTTTATATCTTCGGCTTTAACAGTCTTTCTACCAGCATGCTTTGCTAATTCTGCTGATTCTTTTGCAATGTCCATTGCAATGTCTTCTAATGCTTCAACTAATACTTTAGCTGCTTCTTCACTTACCCTTTCAGCACCTGCTTTTTTTAATATTCTTACTATTGGTGCAACTGGAAGTTCTGCCATAATATCACCTCATAGGTTTATGTTTTTAAATTTGGAAAAAGGTATATATATACTTTTCGAAAATAAACATTGTATAACAGCGTATAAGGTATATTGGTATTATTTGTTAATTAATCAATAGATGGATATATCATATTGCCTTATTATTAAATCAAAATTATTATGTGCATTAAAATGGGTATATTAACTAATTTTTTTTATTTTATATATTATTTTATGCAATATATATTATAAGACCATAAAGAGGTTATGCTATATACTTTGGGTTTTTTGCCATTTCAAGGAGTCTTTTTATTCTTTCCTCTGTAGGAGGATGTGTTGAAAATAATCGTAATATGCTCTCCCCTCTAAAGGGATTTACAATAAACATGTGTTCAGTTGCTGGATTTCCCCCTTCCATGGGATACATACTTACTCCCTTTTCAAGTTTAGCCAGTGCATTTGCTAAATAAATAGGGTGTGAATATTTTGCCCCTCCTTCATCAGCATAATACTCCCTCTGTCTGGATATTGCAAACTGTATAATAGTAGCAGCTATAGGAGCAAATATTATAAATAGAAGGGATCCAAGTATCTCCAAAGGGTTATTTTCATCATCGCTACCAAACCTAAAGAACATCCCCCATTGAAGCATGTGTGCAAGATAAACAATGGCTCCTGCAATTACAGCCACAATAGAACTTATCAATATATCTCTATGCTTTATATGACTTATCTCATGGGCAATTACTCCTTCAAGTTCTTGAGGTGTTAATAGGTTCATTATTCCTGTTGTAACTGCAACCACAGCATGTTCTGGATTTCTACCTGTTGCAAAGGCATTTGGTGTTGGAGTCTCCACTATGGCAATCTTTGGCTTTGGAACCCCTGCTTTCATTGATACTTTTTCTACAATCCTATGTAATGAGGGGGCTTCCCTTTCATCCACAATTTTGGCTCCATAACTCATTAATACTATTTTATCACTGAAGAAGTATGCAATAAGATTAGGTATTAACGCAATTAATATTGCAATTAATGGGGGTATACTAAACAATAAACAAGCTCCATAGAGTAATCCAGTTAAAAGGGCCATTAATATTATCGTTTTTAATGTGGACATCATATTAACCCTCAGATATTTAATTTATTGATTTTTATTGATATTATGAATTATCGTATCTACAACATTATTTTTATATATTACAATAAAATTCAAGTTTTGTGTATTAAATAAAATTGATTGTTGATAAATCATATTTATTTTTATTATTCTATTTTTATTTATCTAATTTAAAATATTATTCGGTATATATAATTTATCCTTATAGGCAATCTTATTTATTATTTAAAATAATACATGTTCCAACATGCAAAATATAACATATTAAAATATACTTAAGAATTAATGTCAATGGAAATGTAGTTATAACATGAAATTTGTACGTAGTGAGACAAAATAAGTAAGATCTTGAAGAGAATACTTAGTAGGATATTAGGATTATGCTTAACAATTCCAATGGTATCTCTAAATAGATGTACAGAGGTTAATAATATTTGAAACAAAGAGAATGTCAAAACTACTGGAAGAGAGGCCCAGTATTACTGCATCAGCAATAGAGTATGCAGTTTCAGTATTGGGAGTGGAGCATATTATAGTTTTTAGCCACTCACAATGTGGTGCCTGTGCAGCCCTCTATCGGATATTCCAGATACTTCAGAATAAATGGTGTAAAAGAGGTTAAAGTTGCAGAATACAGAGAAGACCTCAATAAAATTCCAGATTGAAAACCTCAAGACTTATCAGGAGTAAAAAGGAGGATGGAAAGTGAAAATCTTTTTATTCGTGGATGGTATTTTAAGATAGAATCTGGAGAAGTAGAGCGCTACAATTCAGAGATGGATGTATATATTCCATTGGGTAAACTTCATAATAGCAAAACTAATTAATTTTTTTATTAGCTATTTAAAGAAATATTCTCCATTATAGAAAATTTTATATACCATTATATATGTTTAAGGATTAATTGTCATTATAGATATATTATATACTGCCATTAAACTTTACAATAAATATATAAAATAGGTGAAAACTTGAAAAGAATACTTGCTATAATATTGGG
>DQSV01000090.1 GCA_015663075.1 Methanothermococcus okinawensis
AAAAAAAATTTAGTTTTGAATCTATTAATTATTATTGTTCAACCACCACTAATTTTCCATTGTTTTTCTCTTTTTCTTCCTTTTCAATGTTTTCTTCTATCTCAATATTACTAACTTCATTTAACTGCTCATTTTCAGCAGTTTCTTCCACAGGTTCTTCTTCCATTAGGTTTCTAAAACTTATACCAAACTCTCCACTTAACTCCAAAGAACCTATATTAAATTTTGATAATCTAAGGGTTTTATTTAAATTTACCCTTATTATTAACTCCTTATCGCATAACGTATCTATTAATTGTCCAATTTCGTTCTCCATATTATCACCCCATAGTTTTTTATTAATATATAAATATTATCTTAAATGCATTTTAATAATAATACTATTTATTTTAGCTATATATATACCTTTGTATTATTAATTTCCTTTTAATGTTTTTTTATTTCTTAGATTTATGATTCAATAATCATATAAACAATATTTTTATAGCTTCGGTGAGATAATGGCAAAATTTATAATGGTGGTGGGCACTTCTTCAAATAGTGGAAAGACTATAATGGTTTCAGGTTTATGTAGAATACTTGCAAATAGGGGATATAGGGTTGCTCCATTTAAATCCCAAAATATGAGTTTAAATTCAAGGGTTGCCAAGGAAGATGGGGAAATAGCCATTGCCCAATACACTCAAAGTTTAGCAGCAAGAGTGGAGCCTTCCATTCATTTTAACCCTATACTATTAAAACCAAAGGGAAATTTTATATCTCAAGTTATAGTTCATGGTAAGCCCTATAGGGATATGGATTACAATGAATATAGGAAAAATAAGGATTATTTTTTAGAAAAAATAAAGGAGAGTATAGATTATCTGGATAAAAATTATGATTATGTTATTATGGAGGGGGCAGGAAGTTGTTGTGAAATTAACCTTTTGGAGGATGATATTGCCAATTTAAAAATTGCAGAAATCACCAATGGGGATGCCATATTAGTATCTGATATAGATAGAGGTGGGGTTTTTGCGTCCCTATATGGCACCATGTGCCTATTGCCCAATAAATGGAAAAAACTTATAAAGGGATTTGTTATAAATAAATTTAGGGGAAATCCTGATTTATTAAAAAAAGGATTTGAAAAAATTGAGGAACTTACAAGAGTTCCTGTTTTAGGGGTCATTCCCTATGCTGAGGATTTAGTGTTTCCTGAAGAGGACAGTCAAAGTATTCAAAGTAGAAGAGTTTTTGGAAATATAAAGAGTCCTATTGAGGTAAATGTATTAAAACTATCAAAGATTGCAAATTTTACAGATGTTGATGCCCTATCCAATGATGCTCTTATAAAGTTTATAGATTTTGAGGATGAAATCACTGGGGATATTTTAATAATTCCAGGTACAAGATGCTCCACCCTTGAGATGAGTTTAATGAAAGAGTATGGAATGGATAAAAAAATTAGGGAATACATAGAAAAGGGAGGTATAGTACTTGGAATATGTGGGGGATATCAATTACTTGGCAAAAGGTTGATAGATGAGGAGTACTCAGAGGGAGAGATAGGTACCATTGAAGGACTTGGGTTATTGAATATTGAAACATTCTTTGGAAATGAAAAGGCCATAAAAAATTCAGAGGGTATTTTGGAGATAAATGAAAAAACCTTCAAGGTATCTGGATATGAACTTCATGAGGGCATTAGTTTATCCTCAGAAAAACCACTTATAAAATTAATAAAGGGTTTTGGAAACTGTGGAGATGGATTAGATGGAGCTATAAAAATATTGGATGTGGATAAAAGAAATACTAAAATTAATAATATTGATAAGGTTAATAATATTGATAAAGGGGATGATGGAGACATTATTAAAAAAGATAATGAAAATAAGGCCTATATAATTGGTACCTACTTTCATGGGATACTTGATAACTATCAATTTAGAAATTACTTAATTAATATAGTGAGGAAGAGAAAAAACCTTGAACTAATAAGAGAGGATAACTATAAAAATACCTTTGAACATAATATGGAAAAATTGGCAAAGATTATAGAAGATAATTTGGATTTGAAGAAAATTTTGGATATTTAATATTAATTTGATAAATTTTTGATAACCTTAATAATTTTAAGTATTATTTTTCTTGTATCTATATCTTTAAGTATCTATTTTTTCCATTGTATCTAGGATTTAGTATTAGTTTTATTATTTTTTAATTTTTTTAAATTATATTTATTTTAAATTATTTTACTCTAATGGCATCCAAATTCATAGGGGCCCTTGTATCCTTTTTAAATAATTTATAGGCAGTACCTGCTAAATCTACACATTTGGAGGATTCTCCATGAACCATAAGTATCTTTTCAGGCATTGGTTTAAGTTTTCTTAGATACTTAATTAACTGTTTTCTATCACTATGACCTGAAAATCCTTCCAAGGTATGGACCTTTAAATTTACCTTTATGGCTTTTGATTTTCCATTTCTGTTGGCAATGGGTATTTCCTTCCATCCCCTTTGAATCTTTCTACCAAGGGTACCCTCAGATTGATACCCTACAAAGATTATGGCATTTCTTTCATCCCCTGCAAGTGCCTTAAAGTATTCCACACTTGGGCCTCCACTTAGCATACCAGAGGTTGTAAGTATTATGCAAGGTTGATCTCCATCTATTATATTTCTTCTATTATTGGTATTCTTTACCCTTTTAAATACCTCAGATAAAAATGGGTTGTCCCCTTCATGGAGTATTCTGTCCCTTATATTTTTTGAGAGATATTCTGGATAGGCAGTGTGTATGGCTGTAGCCTCCCAAATCATACCATCTAAATAAACTGGAGCATTAAATATGCCTTGATTGTATCCTTCTTCCAAAACAAGCATTAATTCTTGGGCCCTACCTATACCAAAAACAGGTATTATTACCTTACCATTTCTTTTTATAGTCTCTGAAACTACATTTAAGAATTCCTTTTCAGTTTGAGCCCTATCTGGAAGGACATCCTCATATCCCCCATAGGTTGATTCTATTATTATTGTCTCCAATCGTGGAAACTGGCAAACTGCTGGCTCCAAAAGTCTTGATGCCTCAAATTTTATATCCCCTGTATAGGCTATATTATATAGGCCATCTCCTATATGACAGTGGGCTATTGAAGAACCTACTATATGGCCAGCATTATGGAGTGTTAATTTTATTGCGGGAGCAATATCTGTTGTTACTCCATAATCTATGGGTATAGTATGTTTAACACATTTTTTAATGTCCTTTGAGGTATAAGGTATAACCTTACCTTCTTTTTCTGCAATTTCTAAATAATCCTTCTGTAAAAGGGTCATTAAATCCCTTGTGGGTCTGGAACAATAAACAGGTCCATCATAACCATATCTAAAAAGACCTGGAACAAAACCACAGTGATCCAAGTGAGCATGAGTAACCACTACAGCATCTATCTCATCAATTGAAAATTCTGGAGTGTCAAAATGAGGAAATGCCTTTTCTCCATCAATTGCAACATTTATTCCACAATCTATCAAAACCCTACTTTCAGGAGTTTGGAGGTAATTGCAGGTACGACCTACTTCCCTTGCTCCCCCTAAGAAGGATACCCTTATCCAGCAATCTCCCCTCAGTATAACATCCCTATGTATTCTCCTACCTATTTTCCTTAGAATTTCCTTTACATCCATCCTTTCTCTATACAATGTTGCCCTTATGGCCTTAATGGTTTCAGAGGATATAGGAGGAGCCCTAACTGGTTTGGGAGCCCACTTTATGGCCCTTTTGATTTCTTCAAGGGTACTTCCTTCTTTTCCAATAACCAGTCCAGGTTTTTTTGATTCTATTATAATCTCTCCAGTATTGGCATCAAATATACAGTTTGTTATTTCTGCATCCTCAGGCACTATTTCCAATATTTTATTTTTAGCAATATCTGGATCCATTAAAACAGATGGGTCAGGTCTTATTGCTATTCTTTTTCTAAATATTCTTGCTAGTTCTCTAACATATGAATTGGAAAATATCTCAGGATTTTTGGAATAAATCACTACCTCTGGACCTTCAAACTGAACATCTGTAATTATTGCATTTCCTGGCGAATTTTTCAGTATATACTCCTTTATATCATTTAATAATTCCTCTGCTGACAAAATAAACCCTCCTTCTACTTTAAAAATTGATTTATAATATCCTAGGGTAAATAAACCATAACAAAAATATATTAATTAATGAAAATATATTAATAAATAATATAATTAGGACCTTCCTTATTATTTTAAAGTAAATATATATTTTCCTTAAAATTTCATTAAAGAAAGAAAATATCTCATAAAATTCTTTTTTGAAGTTATTTAGAATATTAAAAAACAACATATTATCCTAATGTTTTTGGAATTTATAAATAATATTTTATATTTATTGTATTTCAAAAAATACATTTTATGTTATTTAGAATATTCTATAATTTCAATAACTCTGAATATCAAAAACAAGAATAATAATTATAAAATAATGCGACAAGTAGGTCTTTATAAATCATTTTAAAATTATATTTAGTACATAAAACACCTTAATTTATATATTCTTAAGAACTTTAAAATGCAATTAGTGGAATCCTTTAAGGACCCATGTACTTTTTATAAGTTCTATCCAAACTGTATAATTTTTTATTGTACACATTTATTTTTTATAAACACTTTTCTTTTTTACATGGTTGATATTAATTTATTTTTATTATTATTTTTTAATATATTAAAAATAGAGATTAAGTTGATTATTATCGCCATTAATAATTAATATCTATTTCTCCTTTTCTTTATCTTTTCTATTAATTTATATACCTCACTATCAGAGTATATTTTAACGCCATTACTATCAATTACGGCAAGGGACGCACCATTGCCAGAGTAGGCATCCCTTTCCATGGCTGATACTAATGCCCTAATTGCCAAATCCTTCCCCTTATCCAATAGCATATCTTTTTTGTAGTCTCCTTCAAGAATACCATAGGCCGTGGGAGAACCTGAACCTGTGGCAGTGAAGGAAGACTCCTCATTTAATCCTCCAATGGGATCTAAGGAAAATAACTTTGGACCATGGAGGTTATCATAGCCCCCAACAATCAACTGGATTAAAAAAGGATAATATCTATTTCCATGCAATATATTACTTAATAGCACTGCACAGGAGTGAGGAGGTATATTTTTCCCAGTTCGCATTTTATGAAGTTTAGCCTCTGCTGAGATTAACCTAATTAAAGATTGGGCATCACCAACACTACCTGCAATAGTCATGGCTATATAAT
>DQSV01000053.1 GCA_015663075.1 Methanothermococcus okinawensis
TATTTATTTTAGATTATGATTTTATAACATTATATGCTCAATTACTATAATTATATTAAACTCTCTGCATTGGTTTTATTTTTAATTTTCAATACCACCTCTGGAATAAAGGAAGTTATATAGGTTTTATCTGCATTTTTTAAAACCTCATCATCCTTTCCATTACATCCATAGGCATTTATTCCAGACTCATTTAATATTTTTACACTAACCCATTCCACCCATGGATTGGCATCACTGATATATATTTCCTCAGGCTTTAAGGCCTTGGCCATTCCCCAAGATATATATCTCCCTCCCAATACTCCCAATTTATCAGTGGGTTCAATATCCTCCAAGGTTTTATTATAGTTATTCTCACTGTAAAGTTTGCTATTTTTAAGGGCTACCCAATGGGCATCCCCTATAAAATATTTCCCAAGGGTATTGGGATAAATCATGCTTTTTCCCTTGTAATTTAAGAATTTGCTCCCTTTTACTATAGCATTTAATAAGTTATAATTTAGTAGGGAAGTATTTAAATTGTTGGACTTAATCTCTTCATTTATTATATTTAAGACTCTTGGAACTCCAAAGTTTCCTCTTTTGGCAGTTTTAGGAGAATATCCACACATATAACCATGATGATTACCACTAAAGCCACTTAGTATCACATTTAAACCACTTCTAAGACCGATTCTACATTCATCCTCATAGGCTCCATTGGTACCTACCACCCCTCCCTTAACCAATATACGGCTTACTGCAGTGGATTTTGCAAATGCCTTTAATCTATCCTTTGAGCGATTAAAGGGAGCCCCTTCTATAACAAACACATCAACATCCAATTGAATACAGGATTTTATACCTTCAATTAAATCATCATATCCATCTCCAATATGGAATATTCCTTCCAATCCCTTACCTTGTTTTTTACTTTCCTCTGCCACGATTTTCATTTCCTCCAGTGGTGCAGCATGCTCCTTTCCCCCCTGCTCCTCCACCACATTTATGCATACAGTGGAGGATAGTTTTATCCATTCTGAAAATTCCTGAGAGTATTTCTTTTCCTTTTCAATGAGTCTTTCATGTATTCTATTCCTTGGACATCCAGTATGGGGGCCTCCCATGTAATAACATTCTCCATAACAATGAGTTATCTCCTTTGGAAATCTCATGGGCCCATACATCCCAAAATGATCAAGATCTATGGGCACCTTTATTTTTTCATAAATCTTTTTAAAAATCTCTAAAGGAGATAATCCCTCTTTTTCCCCTATGTCTCCAAGGGCATAGGCACATATATGAATGGGAAATCCCATATAATCAGATAATACACAGTTCTCAATAAGTTCCCTTAATGTTAATGATGATGCACAGGGACCTATTCCAATCTCTACAATATCACAACCTAAGGGGAATCTTCTAAGGTTACTTCCAAGTTTTTGAATATCTTCCATACTTAAATCATCTACAGCATCCACTACCTCTATTATATCACTTTCAGATAATTTTTTATTTGTTATTTTTTTAATAACTTCCTCCCTTAATTGTAAGCAATCTTCCAAGTTATTAACAGCACTTTTTATTAAATCTTTCATAATAATCCTCTTGTTATTTCCATTTTTTTATCAATATTAGTTCTAAAAATTATTTGTAAAACATATAAAAAAATAATAAGTGATAAAAAAAATAAAAAAATAATTTAAAAAAAAATAAAAGAATAATTAAAATATAAAATGAAATCTTCTAACTATTATTATATATTTTCTCTTTATTTATCAAAAATTATTGTTTTTATTTTATTTATATTTTTATATAAGTTTAAGATAGGATTGGCTAAATTTTATTAGATGTAGTAAAACATATAGAGCATTTTAAACTTATTATGAATATATTAACTCTAAGCTTGAAGAATTTCCTCAGATGTAGGTTTAAGAAATTTGGACTTCTTTTTTTCTATTTTAATGATTTTTTAAAGAATAAATTTTTATATTAATTTTTATTTCATATATTTTTATCCAATACTTCTTTCTTTGGCCTATAGAACAATATAATGGACAACAGAATGAGTATTCCAGTATATACTACAACGTATATCACAAGTACTACAAACTGGGTGTTTCCTTCTAAGAAACTTGAGAACATAAATAAAAGTTCCCTAAACATAAAAATAATTATTATCTTAAATAGGAATTTTTTCAATAACTCTAATATATTGCTATTGGAATATATTACATCATCTACAAAATGCACTATAACAACTATTAGTGTTCCCAGAACTAAGGGATTGGTAAAGTTATCTATAAAAACCCCAATTGATTGAATTAATTCCATACCTCTGACCATATTATAGGAATACAAAAACCCTATAATAGTTATTAATATACCCAAGGTATTTCCTATGGGAGTAAGTTTTCCAAATTCAAGGCTTTTCTTACCTTCATCAAAGGATTTTTTTAAATCTCTAATTAATCCTGAGCCCTCTGAGAGAATATATAATCCAACAATACCGGCGATTATTCTCCATCCAAGATCTGCAAATAGGGCATAAATAACCATGGCAAAACCTATGGATGTAAATATAAGGGGCACATATTGAGACATTGTTTTTTTAAGAAATTCCTGAACTAAATAATAGGTGGATTCTAAGGATTCACTTTGTTTTACAACAACCCTCTTTTTCCACACAAATATATCTTTACTCTTTAAATACTTTAATGCCAATTCATCCTCCATCCCATCGGATATAAAATATACAAAATTAGGCTCATATAGATACATTAAAAAATCCAACTGTTCTTTTATTTTTTTAGCACATTCCCTAGATTCCACGTCTTTATGGCCAGATATTAGGGCCAATTCCACGTCGTTTCCATTTTTCTTTAACTCATCATAAAACTTTACCCCTCCAAGTATTGAATTTATATCCGTATCCCCGGGGTCAGATAGTCCCAATTTAATGGCTGCATTTATACAATCATCCCTGCCCAATATGGGGGTTTTAATATTGGCCTTTCTTCCCACATCATCATCCATATCCACAGTAATTATAAGGTATTTTTCCTTTTGATTCTGTTCTATTTCTCCATTTTTTAGGTATTTTTTATTATTTCCTCTCTTTTCCTTTGATGGGGTATCTCTACCAGTGCCCTTATTGTTGTCATACTTATTGCCATTCTTATTATTATTCTTATTATTATTCTTATTATTACTCTTATTATTACTCTTATTATTATTTCCATTATTATGGTGATATTTAACATTAGGATTATTATAAACATTGTTAACAGAATTAAAATATATTTTGTACATCTCCATAATACCCCAAGTTCTTTATTTATGGTCCATACATAAGACCTTAAACTTATTTCCTAAGGACTTTAAAACACTAAAATGATTTATGGGCTTTATCTTTTAAAGTTAAAATTTTTTAAACCACATACATTCAAATTTAATTTTAAATTTTTTTTGTAATATATTTATTATTTTATATCATAGTAAAACATACAAATTTTAAACTTATTATATATGTAATTATCCATAACTAAAGGATTTACTTCTTATATTTTTATAAATTTATTTTCCTTATATCTTATTATGATTTAGATTAATTTTATTATTTTTATATATTACTTTTTTTATTTATTTTTATTTTTTTTATGTTGGCATATAGCAGGTTTAAAAAATTATGTTCTTGACTATAATATGTTATCAATTGGTATTTTAATATATTGTTATTCCCTATCCATTAATGTATTTATATACAACATTATTAACATTACTATTATAAAGCCATAGTTAATTCCAATTTCACACATGGATAAAAGTATAGCGGCATATATACTGTATATTTTTTTATCTCCTTCGTATATTAATTTACTTGAAAATCCCAATAAACTTGCAAAGATTAATCCATATATCCCAAAATCCAAGTATATTGGCCCAAACATTGTAGATGTAAAATTATGGGAATAACCAAAGAGTAACTCTCCTATAAGACTTTCTCCCACAGGATTTAATGTTATTTTTCCAAGCATTGGCGAAGAATAATTGATTATTTTTTCCAATACCATAATGTCAAAATAAGCCCTATATGAAAGCATTTCAAAAATTCCAATACTCCATTTTTGCCCAGAGTATTGTAGTATAACTTTAGCCATAATGGCTAAAAACACAAGTAATCCAACAATAGAGACAATTAACCATTTATAAGATATTCTTTTAGATTTATAGTTATATATTAAAAATGAAAAACACAGTATTAAAATTCCTGCTTTGTATCCCAATAAGAATAGTAATATAAATGCTACTATAAAGTAAAAGATGTTATCAATCCCCCCATAAACAAGGGCTCCTGTGGAGATAAGCCTTAAGGGATCACTTGAAATATTCATTCTAACAGTATAGTTTATTAAAGGTATGGCATTATAAATGATTAATAACAGCATGAATGAAATAATACCTATTGTAAATATAATATTATCCATATTTTTTAATAACTTAGAAAAAATTTTAGATATTGGTATTATTTTATTGAAAATATGGATATTCTTATTAAACTCCTCTCTACTTTTACTTTTACCCTTGCATTTGGCAAATATACTTGATATAAAGATTACTCCCAAAGAATAGGCAACAGCGGGTAAAAGGGAATTTGTAAGAGTATATACGCCATGATATATTATTAAAAATAATAAGAGAGCATAAATAATAGGAATAATATTTTTTAATTGGAACTTCAAATTTAGATTTTGATTTTTGAAGTATTTATGGAACTTTACATCAATAAAAAAAGGCATAGAATAAAATAAAATAAATAGGGAAACAATTAAAAATATTTTTAAAAGGGAAATATAATTAAATTTATGATAATAGGGAATGGCAAGAAGAAATATTGCAAAATGCCCCATTATCACAATAAACACTGGATGATCTAAAACATCCTTTAATTTAAGATTCCCTATTTTATTATATTCTTTTATAAATATCACCGAATAAAATATTATAATAAATATTTATTTATAGTCAATTATTGGTATTAACTTAATCTATAACATAAATAACATAACAAAAAGGATAAAACATTAATAGAAAGAAACATTTTAAATCCATATAATTTAGATTAATATAATACCATATGGTAAATCCTTTAAGTAGAATTCTCCTTTCTTTCAGTGCTTAGGAGCATAAGATGAATAATGAAGACATTTCTACATTTTATGTTTTCCTTCTTCTTAATTATATTATAATTTTAGATTTTTTATTTTAATTTTAATTATACTTTATACTTTATTTTTATTTTTTTAATTATTCTCTTTTTTAGGAAGTACTAATGAGAATTAAATTTTTTATTGATTATAAGTAATTTAAGATTATATTTTTAATAATTTATTATGATTTACCATATTCTATTAAAAACTCTGCAATTTTATAATCTACATCAATGCCCAAGTACTTAAACCCCTTTATACCAGGTACTGCATTTGTCTCAATAACATAATAGCAATCATCCTTTGATGGAAGTATATCTATACCCATTATGTCTCCCTTCATGGATTGAGCGCATTTTAATGCCAACTCATTTAACTCTTCATTTAGTTTTATAGGTTCAATGGTTCCCCCTAAGTATAAATTTGTAATGAAATTTTTACTAACTCGACTGTATCCTCCAACAACTTCTTCCCCCACTACAAGTATTCTAATATCCTTATAAATACCCTTTTTACTGAAATTTATATATTCTTGGACTAGTGTTCCCTCCCATATTGCATTTTTAGTGTATTTTTTTAATTCTTCATCAGAGGTTATCTTTTTAACAGTTATCCCACACTTGGAAAAGGAATTTTTTAAGATCACAGGGTATTCTAAGTTTTCCCTTTCCATAAATCTTTTGGCATCTTCGTAATCCCTTACTATGGCTGTTTTTGGAGTATTTATTTTATTTTTGGATAATATTTTGATGGTTTTAAACTTATCAGAAGAATCATACACTGTTTTAAGATTATTGATAAAAGTACTACCCTCACATTCTAAGGAGTTCAACACTTGCCAGGAGTACATTGTTAATCTATCTAAATAATTGCCAATACCACACCTTGGATGTATTATATCACTATCTAAGCGGAAATTCTTATCTACTATTAAATTACTATCTGATAGTAATAAAATTTCACATCTACTTCCTAAATTCTCTATGGCTCTTTTTAGAGCCTCTGTTGTTGAACTACCCTCTGGAGTTACAATTGTTATCATGATATAACCTAAGAAGAATTTTATATTATTATAATTATTAATTCTATAAAATAATATAAAAGTTTATATATAAGATATATATTTATTTATTATTAATAATAAAAAAAATAAAAAAATAATAATTTATTAAATAAATTTTTTAACGGTGAAATTAATGTATGAATGGAAATTAAATGAGATTGTAGATAATGATCTATGTGCCAGTTGTGGTACCTGTGCCATAGTGTGTCCAAACAATATAGTGGTTTTTGAAGATGGCCCTAAATTAAAGGAGGAATGTTTGAGAAAGGGACATGGCATGTGCTATGATATATGCCCAAGGGTCTCTTCAGGGGGCTATCAAATAAGAATTAGAGGAGATTTTAAAGAAAAAGAGGAGTACTACTATGGAAAGGGGGATATTGAAGGTCAAAATGGAGGGGTGGTTTCAACATTTTTAAAATATCTATTGGAAAATAAAAAGATAGATGGGGCTATAGTTGTAGGGGATGAATGCTGGAAACCAGTATCCCTAATAATCCAAAACCCAGAGGACATTGAAAAATCTGCAAAATCAAAATATGCCATTTCAATACTTGATGCCTTGAGGAAGGCTGGGGAGATTGGGATTGAAAGGGTTGCAGTTGTAGGTCTTCCCTGTCAAATATCTGGTCTTAGGAAACTTCAATATTTTCCATACTTGGCTAAATACGATGGAGAACTTGGTAAAAATGGAAAGATATTAAAATTACCAAAGATTCAATATTTAATCGGGCTGTTCTGTAATAAGAAATTTAAGCAGAGAAGTATAGAAGAAATCCTTGAAAAAAATAATTTAAATATGGAGGATATAGAGAAGTTTGATATTAAAAAGGATAAGTTTGTAATAACAACCTACAACAATGAAAAATATAGTATTCCCTTGGAAGATATTGAATACTGTGAGGGATGTAATGTTTGTAGAGACTTTGATGCTCAGATGGCAGATATATCTGTAGGATGTGCCGGAAGTCCGGAAAATTACTCCACAGTAATAATAAGGACTAAAAAGGGAGAGGATATTAAAAATGCCATTGAATTAAAAGAGGGAGTAAATATAGAGTTTATAGAAAAAATGAGAAAATTAAAAATGGACAGATTTAAAAGGGAAATAGAAAGGAGAAGAAATAGTGGGGAAAAGATATCCTACTATTGGATTACAGATTATGGAGGAGTGGGTAAAAGGGCGGATAACACTTATTTTATAAGAATAAGAGCAAAACCAGGCGGTTGGTACTCTACAGAAGAAATCAACGAAATAATAAATACAAGTAAAAGGTATAATGGTAAAATAAAGATAACGAATAGAGGAGCATTTGAAATTCATTGTATAGATCCCTATTACGTAGAGGAATTAGTCTTAGAACTTAACAAAAGGAACTTTATTACTGGCTCCGAAGGACCCCTTGTAAGGGCCATCCTTGCATGTCCTGGTGGTGGAAATTGTAGTAGTGGATTAATAGATACTAGTGAGTTAGGTGTAATTATAGATGAAAGGTTCAAAGAGTATCCTGCTCCATATAAATTTAAAATCGCAATAAGTGGCTGTCCAAATAAATGTGTAAGACCTCAGATTCATGATATTGGAATAGTAGGTGTTAAATATCCTGAGACAAATGAAAATTGTAATGGATGTGGAAGATGTGCAGATGTTTGTAAGGTTGAGGCCATAGATGTTAGGGGAGAAACATCCTATACAAACTATAATTCATGTATAGGTTGTGGAAAGTGTATTAGGGCCTGTCCCAATGAGGGAAGGGATATAAAGGAAGAAGGGTACATGATATATGTTGGAGGAAAATCTGGAAGAGAAATAATAGATGGTATATCCATGAAGTTAATGGATATTGAGGGGATAATTAATTTAATAGATAAGGTATTAAAGGTATATACTAAATATGCCCAAAAACCTCAAAGAGAGAGATTGGGGGCAGTTATGCATAGGATTGGTACTGGAAAATTCTTAGAGGAAGTTAAATTGTTAATGGATGGTGATGTATAATATATTTTATAATTTTAAATTTTTGTTATACTTTAGTTCCAAGTAAATTATACAAAAAAGGAATATATAAAGAGAATAATGTAGAATTTCTAATTTTCATAAATGTTACTTCTTTTTAGGTGTTTTAAAATTTTTTAATTTTTTATATTAATCTTAATTGTTCTTTATTTTTATGGAATTCTTTTAAATTAGGTTTTATTATTTTTTATACTATTTCAAATAAAAAAATAAAAAATACACTATATTTACTACGAAATATAGTAGTAAAAAAATTCTCCTTATCCACCATGGAATAAGGATTAGAAAAAAATAATAATTTATTGCAATAAATTTTTTATTACAATAATATAACTTGCTTATGAAAATTAAATTTTAAAATTAGCTTCTTAATTCAATTTCAATTTGCACTGCTTCAGGGACCCTTATCTTCATAATATGTTTCATAGCCCTTTCATCCGCCTCAATATCTATTACTCTTTTGTGTATTCTCATTGTCCATCTATCAAAGGTGGATGATCCTTCTCCATCTGTTGATTTTCTTGTTGTAATCCTTAATTTTTTTGTAGGTAGAGGAATGGGCCCTGCCATATCCACTCCTGTTTTTTCAGCAATTGCCTTTATTTGATTGCATACTTTGCTCAATTCTTCATGATCTGTACTACTTAATTTTATTCTAGCCTTTTGCATAAATTATCTCTCCTCATTTAATTTTTAACAAAAAATTAATTTTTACTTTATTATAACTTTAAAAATAAAAAAATAAAAAAATTAATCATTTAGATTTATTTCATTTCTGAATATTATTTATTTGTTCTTTGCCTTAACATCAATACACATACCTGCTGCAACAGTCATACCCATATCTCTGATTGCAAATCTTCCAAGTTGTGGTATTTCTCTTACATTTTCAAGTACCATTGGCTTTGTTGGTATAATTTTAACAATTGCAGCATCTCCTGTTTTTAAGAAGTCTGGGTTTTCTTCCTTAACCTCTCCTGTAGCAGGGTTCAATTTCTTGAGAAGTTCTGCAAAGGTACAGGCCACCTGAGCAGTGTGGGCGTGGAATACTGGGGTATATCCTGCTGTAATTACTGATGGGTGCTGTAAAACTACAATCTGTGCTGTAAATTCAGCAGCCACTGTTGGTGGGTTATCAGGATGTCCTACAACATCCCCTCTTTTAATATCTTTTTTACCCACTCCCCTTACGTTGAAACCTATGTTATCTCCAGGTTCTGCTTTTGGAATTTGCTCGTGGTGGGCTTCAATGGATTTAACTTCTCCTGAAACTCCTGCTGGTTCAAATACTACCTTATCTCCTGGCTTCATAACACCTGTTTCTACTCTTCCAACTGGAACAGTACCTACACCAGTAATGGTATATACATCTTGAATTGGAAGTCTTAATGGAAGGTCCACTGGTTTTTCAGGTGGATTAAATGTATCTATAACTTCAACTAATGTAGGTCCTTTATACCATGGTGTTTTGTCTGATTTTTTAACAACGTTATCTCCATGGTAGGATGCTACAGGTACAAAGTTAATGTTTGCTGGGTTATATCCCAATATTTTTAATAGTTGGTTGGAAAGCATGTCCTTCATGGCCTTGTAATCCTCTTCACTGTAGTTAACAGTATCCATCTTGTTTATTGCAACAGCCAACTGATTTACACCAAGGGTTCTAATTAGGAATAAATGCTCCCTTGTTTGTGGTTGTAATCCTGTTTTGGCATCATTTACATCAACTACCAATATTGCAGCATCAGCCTGAGATGCCCCCGTAATCATGTTTTTAATAAAGTCTCTGTGCCCTGGACAGTCTACGATGGTTACATCATATTTCTTACTCTCGAATTTTTTATGGGCTATGTCTATTGTAACTCCTCTTTCTCTTTCTTCCTTCAAATTATCCATAACATATGCAAACTCAAATCCTGCTTTACCCTTTTCAGCAGCCTCTCTTTTTAATTTTTCCAACAACTGTGGGTCAATAGCACCACTGTCTAACAATAATCTACCAACTGTTGTGGATTTACCAGCATCTACGTGCCCAATAAATGCAACATTTAGTACAGGTTTTTCTTTTGCCATGCTTTTACCTCCTAATTAAGGTTTTATCTTTTATATTTAATTAATATATTATATTTTTTGACTATTTAATTTTATTTCTAATATTTATTCTTTATTTTTTTTAATATTTATTTTTTTATATTTTATATTATTATTTTTGTTTTATTATTTTTATTATATGGGCCTATAACCTTATAAAAATATTTTTATTATAAATTGCAATATTCAATATTATAAAGGGATATATATAATTTGTGGTATTCCACAATATATTTAATCTGTTTTTAATCCCTTTCTTTCCCTTATCTCCTTAATGATTTTTGATTGTAATTCATTAGGTACCTTCTCAAATCCTGCAAACTCTATACTCCACAAACATCTACCCTGGGTAGCACCCCTAATTGCACCAGCAAATCCAAACATTTCTGAAACAGGAGCCTTTGATTTAATCAATGTCATATCTCCCTCCTGTTCCATATCCAATATTTGACCCCTTCTGTTACTAAGTTCCTTCATTGCATCTCCCATATATTCTTGAGGGGTATTGATAAATACATTTTGAATAGGCTCCAATAGCACAGGTTTGGCCTGGGTTATGGCATCTCTTATACCAAATCTTACAGCAGGTATTAACTGAGATGGACCCCTGTGGATGGCATCTTCGTGGAATACTGCATCCACTAATTTAACCTTTATTCCCTGACACTTTTCAGCTGCCAATGGACCATTTCTAACAGCCTCCTTGAATCCCTCTATTATTAACTCTCTTGCCTCATCCAATTGGACAATACCCCTGGTCATGTTAAGGAGCATATTTCCTTCATATATTGACATTACCCTTTTAGCCTCCTCTTTATCCATTCCTGCCTCAATTAATACCTTTTCTACTTCAGGTAATGTTTTCTTTTTGAAATCCTCATCTTTGATCTTACCCTCTTTATATGCTTGGAATACTCCCTCCTCCAATGGCTCAACTACAAAGTATAACTTATTGTGTTTATTAGGAGATTTACCCTCCACCTCAGGTGATTTTCCAGTTACTGTCTCCCTATATACTACAATGGGCTCCCCAACTTCAACCTCAATGCCTGCATCCCTTCCTATTTTTGTATTGGTTATGACCTCTATGTGGAGTTCTCCCATACCACTGATTAAATGCTCCCCAGTTTCTTCATTAATCTCTACTCTAACGGTATTGTCCTCTTTAGCTATCTGTCTAAGTACCTCAATTAATTTTGGAAGGTCCTTAGTATTTTTAGCCTCAATGGCCACAGTAATTACTGGTTCACTTACGTGAGTAATTGATTCAAATGGAGGTTCAAGAATATTATTTGGACTACATATGGTTTCCCCTGCACTGGCCTCCTTCAACCCGGTTATTGCACAAATATTTCCTGCTGAAACACTTGAAACCTGTACCCTTTCAGCACCCATGAATATGGCTACCTGCTGAGCCCTTACCTTTTGCTTTAGTCCCACTAAGTATAGTTCATCTCCCTGCTTTAATCTACCACTGAATAATCTACATGCAGATATTGCACCAGCATGCTTATCCATTATAATTTTTGTTATTACTCCAGCCAATGGACCATTGGGATCACAATTAACCATGGCCTTACCAATATCTGATTCCAAATCTCCCTTCCAAATGTTAGGAATTCTGTACTTCTGGGCTACTGTTGGATTAGGCAAGTGTTTAATTACAATATCCAAGAGTACCTCATGAAGAGGAGCCTTTTGAGCAAGTTCCTTTTGTTTGTCCTTTTCACAGTAATTTATAATATCATTAAAGGATATTCCAGTTTTTTTCATAAATGGCACAGAAATAGCCCAGTTATGATATGCTGAACCAAATGCAACACTTCCATCCATAACATTTACAATCCATTCCTTTTTAAATTCCTCGGGAGCCATCTTTTGAATTAATTTATTAATATCACTTATAATCTTTGTAAATCTGTTCATTAACTCCTCAGGAGTTAATTTCAATTCATTTAATAACCTATCTACCTTATTAATAAATAAAACAGGTTTTACCTTTTCTTTAAGGGCCTGTCTTAAAACAGTCTCAGTCTGAGGCATAACCCCTTCAACAGCACATACAACAACAACTGCACCATCTATGGCTCTCATGGCCCTTGTAACGTCTCCTCCAAAATCAACGTGTCCAGGGGTATCAATCAGGTTAATTAAATATTCCTTGCCCTCAAACTCATGCACCATTGAAACATTAGCAGCATAAATGGTAATACCTCTTTTAGCCTCCTCCTCATCAAAATCTAAGGCTAACTGATCTCCAGCAAGATCCTTGGAGATCATCCCAGCTCCTGCCAATAGGTTATCAGATAGTGTAGTTTTACCATGGTCTATATGAGCACATATTCCAATATTTCTAATTCTGTCATGCATTTCCATTAAACTTTTAACTTTTTCAACCATCTTTGCTCTTCTTCCCATAATTTCCTCCTCAAAATAATAATTATTTTAAATTTATTCTGGTTATTTATATTTCTATGGAATATATCCTATTATTATATTACATAGGTTTTATGTACATTTATTTAGATTTTTATATATAATATCATATTTTATGAAATATTTATTGCAAAAATACTCAATATTATATAAATTTTACAAACAATATATATAATTTTAATTATCCTTTAAATACCTTAATGTATTACAATTCTGCATTTATCCACATTAATACTTATTTAAATTATAATTAATAAAAATTAAATAAAAATTTAAATTAATTTAATTATATATATTAACTTAATTAAATTGTTTATCTTGCAGATTGTGCAACTCTTTCCTTTTCTTCTTTTTTTCTTACAGCATAACTTCTCTGCACATCTCCCTTTGAGGCAAAGATTATCTCATCGGCTAAGCACTGAGCAAAGGATTTTTTATTTTTATGAGCAGATTGCAGTGCTCCAAGGGCAATATTTCTTAATGCAGTATCCAATCTTCTTGATGGAGATACATCCACTGATTGTAGAAATGCTATTCCTCCATAGGATATTCTTGTGGTTTCTTCCCTAGGTCCTGCATTTTCCAAGGCATCGACTAACACTTGGACAGGGTTCATTTTGGTTCTCTTTTCAATAATATCAAATGCCTCTTCAATGGTTTTTAGGGCCATTTGCTTTTTACCTGTGTTATGTTCCTTTCTCATTAAATTATTAACCATTCTTTCTACTATGTTCATTTTGGCCTTGTCAAACATCTTTTTAGAGTTTCTTCCAGCACTATTGGGCACAATTATTGGGGCTATGTTTATATAACTTCTCAAACTTGGGTCATTAACTACAACTTCAGTAGTATCCCATTTATTAAATAATTTTATTTCCAATGTATCACCTTTTTATTTTTTAAACTATTTTTACATTTTTTTTAAATTATTTTATTAATTACCTCTTTACCTTTTCCTGTCTTCCTCTAACAAGTTCCTTTAATGAGTTTTTACCTACCATAATTACCTTATATCTAACTCCTGGAATGTCTCCTTTTGCCTGTCCCTTTGGACCTCCAATACCCTCAATAACTACCTCATCATGCTCATCTATGAAGTTTATAGCATGGTTTCCAGGTGCAAATGCTGTAACTACCCTACCGTTTTTAATCAACTGCACCTTAACACACTTTCTAATAGCAGAGTTTGGCTGTTTTGCCTCCAATCCTACTTTTTCAATAACAATACCCCTTGCCATTGGAGCCCCTTCAAGAGGATCTGATTTTTCCTTTAACTTTAAAACCCTGTTTATGTATTTGTATTGGTGCCATCTACTTTCTTTTCTTTTTAATACTAATTTTCTTCCTGCGAATTCTCCCCTTGGAGATTTACTTCCAGACATTAATCTCACCTTTTTATTTTGTTATCATACCATTATGAAAAATTAAAGAATTATTATTTTATTTATTATAAATTTATAAATTTTTTATTTTTTTAATCATATTTTTTAGTATTTATTAATTTTTTATTTATTATCCTTTTCATTTTCAGAGATATTATCCAATGATTCTCCTTTTAAGGTCTCATCCCCGTTATTTTTATCCCTTGTTTTTATATTATCTTCAGATGTAGGTTTTTTAACTGGTTTTTTATCAAATTTCCTAGGTTTTCCCCTATATCTTCCACCTGGTCCCCTTCTTAATTCCCTTCTCGGTTCTGAGATTACCTTTATATTTTTAGCATCTGAAAGTCTAGATAATATATTCACAGCCCTATCTATATTTTTACCATTGATACCAATAATTGCCCTTCTAAGTTTTGGATGCACCCTGACATATACCACAAGTTTACCATTAAACTTCTTTAACCATACATCCTCCAACTTCAAGGGTTCAAAAATATTTCTTACAAATTTTTTTATATCACTAGAGTATTCTATAACATCTATTTTTTTATTAAATTTTTCCATGGCAGTCTTTACGTTTTCTCCACCTTTCCCAATTGCTGCACCAATATCTCCTTCCTTGACAATAAAGACAATTCTTTCATCGTCAGAAATACAATCCAATACATCAGCCTCTGTTATTTTTTCAAAGAGGCTAATCTTCATCATATCATCTCTATTTATCCTAACCTTCATTAAATACCACCTAATGTTTTTCTTGTTTTATAATATTCAAGATATTTGAGTTTCCAGGTTCAACAATCAATAGTGCAGAAACAGGGAAAGGCTTTCCGCAAATAGCCCCTAACTCCAATGATGTTGATTTGTGGATATAAATTGGTATATTTGATAATTTTGCATAATATTCTATGTCATTCATTGTATCCTTTGTACAATTTGCCGCCAATATTACCAATATACCTTCTCCATGTTTTACAGATTTTATGGTTTGTTTTGTACCTAATTTTACATTTCCAGTATCTACTGCAACCCTTATGGCTTTATTAATATCCATAATATATACCTCCTTCTCATTTTTTACTCCAGAGGCTTCCTGACTATATTTTCAGTGAAGTCCTCGTGTTTAGATATTTGTTATGTGTTTAGATATTACTAACTTAGTTATAACCATAGCAGATAGTTGTAAGTTATTTTTATACTTTTTGTATATCTATGTATTTGAATATTAAAAAACATATAAGAATTATTAGGCAATAGGAATATATTTTTTAATAAAAATTTTAAACAATTATTAAAATTAAAATATTTAAAAATAATATTTAAATCAAAAAGAATAATTTAATGAACATATATTTTGTATAAAAATATGCCGTATATGTCATATTATATACTACAATTATATAAAAATATTGTTATACTAAGAATAAATATACTTTAAAGAGGTTAAAAATCTTTAAGAGGAATAAAAATATAAATATAATAATTCTACTTAAAGGTTTTCTTTTCACTTCCAGTGCTTAGGAGCGTAGGAGAAATGGAGATAGTAGTAGGGAACTTCTGCTTTTTTAGTATTTATTTTCTCATATATCTTTAAGTATTTTATTTTTTCTCTTATATTTTAAGATTTAGATTATTTTATTATCTTTATTTTACTTATATTATTTTTTTATTATTTCATTTTTTATATTAGGGAGGGATTTAGAAAATAATATAAAATTTATTTTTAAAAAAATTATTACATGCCTGAATAACAGCATATATATATTACTTTAATGTTTTTAGAAGTTTCTTAAAAAATAGGTTTAAGAGAGTATGTAATTGACTATAAATAAAATTGGTGATATTGTGAATACCATAGGAAAGGCTTTTAGAGTTACAACTTGGGGAGAAAGTCATGGAAAAGCCCTTGGAGCAGTGATTGATGGTTGTCCAGCCAATCTACCTCTCTCTGAGGATGATATTCAAAGGGAACTTGATAGAAGAAGACCTGGATATAGTATATTCTCCACCCCTCGAAGAGAACCTGATAAGGTAGAGGTGTTATCTGGGATTTTTGAGGGTAAAACCGCGGGAACTCCCATATCAGCCATAGTGTATAACAAAAATCAAAGATCCAAAGACTACAGTAAAATAAAAGATACTCCAAGACCTGGACATGGGGATTATACATACTATAAAAAATATGGTAATTATGACTATCGTGGAGGTGGGAGGGCTAGTGGAAGAACTACAATAGGCCATGTGATTGGGGGAAGTGTTGCAAAAAAGCTTTTAGAATATACCTACAATATCAAGATAATTGGATATACTATAAAAGTTGGAAAAATTAAGGGGGATTTTAATTATTATTCCAATCCAGAGGTATTCTCTGTTAACAAAGACATTGATAAAATAATAGAAAAAATAGAGAGCAATCCCCTTAGATCTCCCTCCTCAAATTCTCAGGAGATGATAGAGTATGTTAAAAATGCCATGGAGATGGGAGATAGTGTAGGGGGTATAGTGGAGTTAGTAGCATTAAACCTTCCCTCGGGGGTAGGAAATCCACTATTTAGTAAATTAAGCGGAGAGTTAAGTGGAGGTATTATGAACATAAATGCTGTTAAGGGTGTGGAGATAGGTGTAGGGTTTCAATCCACTGAACTTTATGGTAGTGAAATGAATGATGAATATATTTACGAGGATTCAATGCAATTAAAGACTAATAACTGTGGGGGAATATTGGGGGGCATAAGTTGTGGTTCTCCCTTGGTTATAAGGGTTGCAATTAAACCAACTCCTTCCATATCTAAAACCCAGAGAACAATAAATTTAAAGACAAAAAAAGAGGAAGATATTGAAATACATGGAAGGCATGACCCTATAATACTACCAAGGGCAATACCAGTACTGGAGTCTGTGGTGGCAATAGTTTTAGTTGATTTAATGATTAGAGGAGGTTTTATACATCCATGTAATTTGGATATAAACTAAAAAATAGAAAAAATAAGAAATAAAATAATTTAAAATAAAATAGAAAATAGAAATAAAATATTTAAAGAAAGTAATTATTCCATATCTCCCCTTTCCCTTAACTTTTCAATTTTTTCAATTTTTTTAGTATTTACGAATCTATCCTTTAATCCCTCCAATATTTGAGGTACTGAGGTATACTCCATCATGGCCTCAGGTAATCTGTGGGGCTGGAAGGGCCCCATTCTCCTTATCATATCTGCCATTTTCAATGCCTGTTCTCTGGCCTTATTAAATGAGATATCTTCAAATAAGTCATTAGGTCCAACCAATTTACCATCTGAAAGTTGGAAGCCCAACGCCATAATCCTTGCAGGGCCATCGAATCTTGAAGGTCTTGCATCATCCTCACTAACTGGCATTAATGGTCCCCAATGACATCCCCTCATCCATCCCGGCACAAAATTTGGAGTGGCAAAGGCCTCTAAAATTTCCCCTACTGCAGGCATTCCACTTTGGGCCCTTACAATTGCAACAGGGTCATCCTTACCCACATATTCTCCTGCTATTAAATTTAACTTTTCAGAACTTACAACTGCTGCAATTTCGTCATCTTTTGCTCTATGTACTCTTTTTACTGCGTATTTTTCTAAATTCCCAATTAAAGCCAGTAGGGAGTAGGTCTCCTCAGGGGTTTTTAATGTTATCTGTTTATCTTCATATATATCCAATACATCGAATTTAAACCCATCCTTCATGGATTTATCATACACCAAACCTGCTGTATTGAATGGATCTGCAAAGATTTTATAAAGGGGCAGATTGAATGCAGTAGGATCTGTTTTATCACAGCAGAATACTATCACTGGCTCACTTGGCCTTTCCACAAATTCCATCTCGGCACAGCCAGGCCCCATTCCTTTAACATTACCAGTGAATCCCTCTGCAAGTAAATCCTGCCCTGCTCCATACAATTTTAATTCTTTTGCAACCTCAGTAGCCTCTTCAAATGCCTTCCATGCCAATCCATGTATTTTTTCATTATCTACTCCCAATTTATGAGTCATAATTAGATCAATATCGTCTCCACATCTTGTAACGTAATAATCGATTAATATCTCATCTACGGCCTCATCAAGAACATATTCACATGCATCCAATAAATCTTCTGGTGCTAAGGTATGGCCACAAAGCCCTCCAACATCTGCCTTAATAACACTCAATGTTATTCTTTCTTCCATTATATCACTCCTTAGTTTATAATTTATGTGGTAGTATGTAGTATAAAATATTATGGTTTATAGTTATGGTATGTATTTATATTTATAATTTTATATCAATTGGTATTTTTTAAGTATATATTAAGTATATAAAATATACTATTATAATTGTAGCATAATAAAAACAATTATCAAAATTTATTTAAAATTATTTTTATTTTCTTATTTATTTTAAAATTTACTCTGATTCCTATCAAAAATATTCACTTAAAATACCAATATAAAGGTTATGAACTCATGGAAAAATACAGTATATTATCCACTTTACATTAACACTGAAAAAAGATGTTTAACCAGTTCAAGGGAAATGTCTTACTGAAGATTAAAAGGAAAAATCATTAATGCGATTAAAGGATAAGTGAGTAATAACTTCTCTAAAAAAATAAAGAGGGAAATCTAATAAAGAGCGATACTGTAATCAATTATTCCAGATCTCTCTTTAAACTTGGGGAATTAAGATATAAGCCAGCTAATAAAAAGACTAACTGTCAAGATTATTCTTTATTGTTACATTTTAATTTCTATTATTAATGAAGGATGGGAATTAAGATTTACTAATTTATCATTTGTTGATTATTAATTTGAATTGCAACATATTCTATATCCAATTTAGTATAAAATCCTCCTCAATTTTAGTATAGTCCCCACTAGTAATTGTAATACTAACTACTTTATTATAGTTATTTTTTTCACAGGAAATGATATATTTACTTCCATCACTTTCTATACCAACAATATTCCAACCTTCATTTTTAAGATAATCTTTATACCAATTAACTACATCCTGTGGATCTTTATCAGTTCCATATTCAATGTAGGTGTATTTTTTATCCCCCTCAATAAATACAGAATATTCTAACATAACTGAGCCAGGGTATCTTTTTATAGGCTCTTCTCCTGAGGCTTTATCTGAAGAAGGTAACTGTGGTTTTTCCACTTCATAATTTGAGGTTGAAGACATTGGATTTTCTATCTCACTATATTCAGAAGATTGATTTGTTGAACCCAATAGTTTATCAACAGGGCCCTTGCCTACGAAATAGATGGTTCTTTCCTGGGTAGGTTCTGTCATTGCCCAAATTGCAATGGCATCATTCTCTTTTTTGAAGATTATCACACCGCCTTCAATACTGCCCTGGGGACTTGAAATTTTTGCAATGGTTGCATTTACAGCCACATTGTATCCTAATGCCGTTAGTTTGTTTTCATACCACTTTAATATCTCTTTCACTGTAACTTTATTACTTGTTTCATATGTACTTAAGCTTATGCCTTCTGTGGTAATTCCCATTATATTGTAGTAGTATCCTGGGACATTGCTATAAGGTTTTGAATTAGGATAGATAAGATTGGAATTCTCCTGTATAGTGTTGCCAGTACTGGGTTTATTGTTATTTGCATTATTATTACTTGTATAATCTTCTTCACTTCCCATACAACCAGATAGAGATATTGCCAGTATCAATAGAGAGGATATAAAAATCAAAGGAATGCCCCTCCCTTTTAAGATACTTTTCATAGTTGCACCTCATTAATATTTGACCAACTTCATGAGTTATATTATATTTAAATTCATAATAATATTTATAATAATATCATTTAAAAATTATGATAACTAACAACAAAATGATTAATATCTTAAATAAAATTAATGTTAAATATTTATGAATGTATAAAATTAAAGGACTTTTAGGAAGTATCTATTATATATTAATTAGAAGTTCGTATATAATAAACTCGTATATAATAAACAGTATACATATAGATGTAATAAACTTCTATTTCGGGAAAAAATGATTGATAAAAAAATAATATTTAGAAGCAAATTTTTAATAAAGATTTTAATTTTATTAGTAATATTGTATTACTTGGGGAGTAAATTAAATATATTTAAATATGTAATGCCTCTGGAAAATTATATAAATGAAGTAATTATAGTGGTTATTTTGATATTAGGGACATTGATATTTTTAGATATATCATTGGAATTAATAAAGAGATATTTTGAAAAAAAAGGAGAGTTGAGAGATTTTCCTATCTTTGCATCGGTATTTAAATATGTTACTTGGTTTATTGCAGGATTAATTGTTATTTCATTGATATATAAGGATATTGGATCCTTGGTAATGTCCTTGGGTATTATTGGTGCTGCATTAACCTTTGCATTACAGAGGCCAATTATGAATTTTGCAGGGTGGGTAAATATAATAATAACAAGGCCCTTTAAGATTAATGATAGGATATCCATAAAGGATATTGGAATGGGAGATGTGTATAAAATAGATACTATGCATATATATCTAAGGGAGGTTGTATTGGAGCCCACTGGTAGAACTCTAATAATACCCAATGCCTATGTTCTAACAAATGCCATAACCAATTATACCAAGGGATCTCAGTATATATGGGACAATGTTAAGGTGGCAATTACCTATGAAAGCAATATAGAAAAGGCTAAGAAATTGGTTTTTATGGCTTGTGATGAGGTTGTGGGTACTACTATGAGAAGGTTGGCGGAAATCTGGATGAATAAACCTAGAATGTTTACAAAATCTAAAATTTTTGATAAACCTGTTATTAGAATGAATTTTTTAGAGAGGGGAGTTGAAATAAAGGTGAGGTACTTAGTAGATGCCTATGAGTGGGCAGATATAAAGACCAAGATCATAAATAAAATAATTGAAAAGATTGATAAGGAGGAGGATGTTGAAATAGCCTATCCTCACATGGAAATAATACATAGAAATAAAGAGGACATTTATTTTAAAAAATATGGCATACACATGGATGATCATGATAACTAAGCATTATAAATAACATGACTTCAATATTTAATAGAAAATGCAGAAATTATAATTTATAATTATAAATTAAAAAATAATAAATTATTAAAAAATTAATAAAATAAATATAAATAATAAAAATAATGGAATTTAATTATCATTTTAATTATATCAATTTAATTATATCAATTTTGTTTTAAAAATCTATCAATCTCCCTATTTTCATTCGCAAGTATGGTGACTCTACTATCATAGAAATCATCCATCAATCTATAATGGGTAAGTTCCTCCGCCCTTTTACTAAGTTTCAATATCTCCTCATGTTTTAACATGTCCCCTAAGTTTAGCCTCCTTCTGGAGTATTCCACATTCATGTAGGACTTTAACTCTATGAAATGTGTATCTGTCTTCTCATAAAGAGGGAGGAACTTTTCAATGTTGGTGTTGTAATCCCTTATAAGTGTGGTCCTTATACAGACTCTCCTCTTAGATTCAAGTATATCCAAGATATTTAATATATTTTGCCAATGTTCCTTTTTTCCCCCACATATCCTTTTATAACTATCCAAGTCATAGGCATCAAGGGAGATATACAGTTGTGTGGGATCTATTTCCTGAATAACCTCAGTTAGAATACCATTTGACACTACAAATGTGGAGAGGCCTCTCTTATGGAATAGATTTATCAGTTCCCCTAAATGGGGATAGAGGGTAGGCTCTCCAGAAAGGGATATGGCAACATGCTTTGGAGTCAATAACTCCTTAAACTTTTCCTCCCCTATTCTATCTAAGATGCCTTTATATCCCATTATAACTTTCCTATGCATCTCAAAGATGTCCTCTATATCCTCCTTAGGTTCCTTCGTAATCAGCAACAAAAATAATATATATCAATAGAAAAAGATAAAACATCAATAATAAGTAATACTTTAAGTCCCTCTAACTTAATCTAATATGAAGTATTTAATAAATAATTAGGGAAAATTACTCTCTCCAGTACTTGAGAGCATATAATGAGATAATAATAGGATTTTTGCTTTTTATGTGATTCTCCCTTTTTGAGTATTTTAAAGCCTTATTATTTTTTTATTATTTTATTTAATATTTATCCCATATTTTATTTTTTTATTATTTTTTAATAGGATTAAGATTGTTGTTATTTATTATGAATAGTTTAAAACCATAATTGATTATTTTTTTAAAAAATTATTTTTGTTACCACAATCCATCATAAAAAAGTAATCCTCTAACCAACTAACCATACCATATTTAACCTTTTTATTATTAATTGCCTCAATAATTTCATATACAATGGAGTCTATATCCCTGTTGGTGGTATCTATTTCATATACTAATATATTATTGTTTTGGAGCCTTTCCAAGGACTCAATAAGGCAAATATCTAATATTTCCCCTTCTACATTTTCATTGATTTTATTCTTTGAATAATTTCGCTTTTTTAACCTATCCTTTACTATTTCAGGGTTACACCTTAGAACCACTATATAATCCACATCAAGTAAGTGGCTAACATGTCCATCAATAATTATAAGGTTTTTTTTATGATTTAAAGAATAATTGTTTATATGATTGTTAAGTTTTTGGAAATCTATTACATAGGAATCCATATCTTCGTCCTTTTCAGTATATAATTTATTTTCAATCACTACCTTAGTTATATCTACATATTTAATATCGACAATGTCCTGAAATTTCCACTTATAATTTTTCGTTAATTTTTCCATGAGGGCTTTAGAAACTGTAGACTTCCCCACTCCAGGGGTTCCTGTTATGGCCAATTTAATAATTCCACCAAAGTAGCACATTTAATTATTTATAAACATTTATTAATATTAAAATTTATAAGATATATTAATATCAATATTATTAATTATTAATATCCTGTTTAGCAATATTGGATTCAGATTTGTATCTATCAATATCCACTTCAGATTTTACTATTAAAATTACATTATCGTCAACCATCCAAAGAGAATAATTTAAGGTTTCCATATATCTTTTAAAATCCAAAAAGATTTTTTCAAATGCCTCAAGGGCTATTTCCTCATAATTTATAATAATAACATCATGATCAATAATATTTTTCAAATTTTCAAATTCATGAGGGGATTTTAGCCTTGCAGTTAAAAGTTTAGGCACAATTTTTTGAGTAACTATTTTTACTTGAGATTCACTATCACCAATTCCTTTATCACTTTCTCCAACAATTTTTTCCTTATATTCATCAATCAAATCGTGCTTTTTTCTTTCTATTTTTTTTATCTTTGATACTATATTGGATTCTGGGATAGGTATTTTTTCATTTCCCTTTATCTCGTATGCCGATGCCTCTTCACCGATTACTACGTAATCATCCTCAACTGGAAGTTGGTTTGGAGGGTCATCATTTCCAAAAATTGCTCTTTTTATTTTTTTAAACATGTTTATCCTCTCCAATCCCTATGGACTACCATTTAGCAAAAATAATTGTTATTTATTTTAAGGTATATTCTATATTTTATATTTTTTTAATATATTTTTTTATTTTTTAAAATTTATATTTTATTATAATACTTGTTCCACTTTTTATTTTTTTATATTTTTATTTATACTTTTGTTTTTACATCTATTTATAATGATTATTATTGATTATGGTTTAGTATATATAAACTATTTGTAATTAACCATAAAAAATTCTATTCCATAACTAAAAAAATACCTAAAAATACAAGAATACCTCCAAATAGTATCTTAATTGATGGAAGTTCTCTTGACAAAATGCTACTGGCAATTATTGTAATAAATGGGTACATACTTGTAATTATTACAATCTTCGAAGGCGATGAGAATTTAAGGGCCCTATAAAATAGATATTGGGCTGTAACACCAGCCAATATTGATACTATTGCCAAATAAATAAATGGTTTAAGAGGTATGGATCCAAGACTATTCATGTTTATTTTACCCAACAGTATATAAACTGAAGATATTATGATAAAATTCATAGATAATATAATAAACACTGCTGTTGAGGGATCTATGTAATTCAATGCCCTTTTTTCGATAATTGGGGATATTCCCCATAATATTGCTATTATTAATGCTAAAATTTCTCCTTTCACGACTATCACTCTAAACATTATTGAAAATTAAAAAATTATTATTTTATATATTGGGATTAAATAAAAGATTTTACTGGATATATAAATATTTTAATTGAAGAAAATATAACTCCACTAGGTTGTTATAATGATAAAAATAATATATATTACAGAAAATGGAAGTATATTAGCCCATAAAATTAAAAATATTTTAAAATATTATTTATATGATTGTAGCATACATAATTTAAAAAAGTTTATAATTGAAGGTAGGGAAAAGGGATTTATTTTTATAATGGCCACAGGAATAGTAATAAGAAAGTATATTGATAAAATTAAGAGGGATAAAAGAGAGGACCCTTTTGTGATTACCGTTGATGAATTTGGTAAGTATGTAGTGCCTATGTTATCAAATCATCTTGGAGGAGGGAATTACTTCTCCAGATTAATTGGAAGGGAATTAGGGAGTAATGTGGTATTTACTACAGCAACAGATGTAAATAATAAGGTTGGCATTGATGAACTTTCAAGAATCTATTTTTTAGAAAAACCCAATAGGGAGGACATTTTAAAGATTAACAGAAAAATTCTAAGGGAAAAGGTAAATTTACACCTCCCAAAAAATTGGAAACTAATTAACAACAACCTCTCCAATACCTATGATATAACCTATCATAAAGAGAACCATGTTATTGTAGATAATGATATAATATTAAATCCAAAAAAGATAGTTGTGGGAATAGGTTGCCGAAAGGATATTGAACCCTATAAAGTTTATTGGACTGTTAAAAGAGCCCTTTATTTAAGGGATATACCTCCTTGGAGAATAGATGGACTTGCAACTGTGGATATAAAAAAACATGAGAAGGGTATATTAAAGACCGGAAAAAAATTAAACAAAAGGGTTTATATTATAAGTAGGGAGGAGATAATTAACCTATATGCTCAGAGGAAGGACCTAAATAAATCATATTTTGTATTTAAGAGTATTGGAGTTTATGGTGTATCTGAACCATGTTCCATTTTGGGAGTAAATAAGTTAAGTAATAATTATTACGAGGATAAATATAATAAAATAGAGTTAATTCTTAAAAAATTAAAAAATAAGGGAGTTACTGTTTCTATTGCCATGGATTAAGAACTATTAGAATAATAAATAAGAAAAATAATCAGTAAATAGGACTAAAAATTAATAGGATTAAAAATTAATAAATAATTATTAAGATAAAAATAAAAATAATAAAATTTAAAAATACTAGGAATAATAAAAAATAAAAAAAATAGGCACTATAGGTTAAAGTTTAAAATATTTTTTATTCATTTGAGTATAAAAGTATAAAAAAATTAAAAAAGTATTTGTAATATATTTTCTAATCCCTCTTTCTCATCTATTACTTGGGCCCTTACCTCCCGTAGAATTCTCTGAATTGTGAATTTTTTGTTTTTATTGTATTTGTGGGCCTTTTTTAGGAGAGGGCATCCATACTTTTGACTTATTTCGATATTGTATGTTTTTGATGCCAATAATCTATTTTCATTTTTTGTGAGAACCAAATAGGAGGGCATGTTTATTCTTAAAATATTTTCATCCTCCTTTACAATGGACAAATACCCTGTTGATAGCATATCCCCATATATTATATAGTTAATATTGTTATCTTTGGCATAGTCTAAAATGGCCCTTTCAATTTTACCATGGCATCTTCCACAGGGATGGTATTTTCCATTTAGGGTATCTATTTCAATATCCTCTAAATCTACATCTATGAATTTATGAGATATTCCCAACTTATCTGCAAGTGAGGATATATTTTTTTTACTTTCACTGTTCATTATTATGGGAGATTGAATGGTAATTCCTAAAACATTAAAAATTTTTTTGGAAATAATAACTGAAACTGTGCTATCTACTCCGCCACTAAATGCCACTATTGCCTTTCTTTTTTTATTCTCTTTATTAGTGCTAAAATTGTTATTATCATCACTACTATTATTACAGGCATTATTATTCGATAAATAGTTTATAAAACCTTCAAAGTCCTTACTTCTCACTGTTAAAAGATATTTTAAACTATGGTATAATTGAGGACCTATTTCCCCATTTGCATATAAGTAATCTAAGTTTTTAAATGAGGATTTTATCCTAATCTCCCTTATTCTCTCATGCATATTTTCACAGTGGTTTTCAATTTTAATAATTATCAAATTTAATTATAAAAAAGATTCTAAGATTATAACTTTAAAAAATTTATTTATAATAATTATTTTTTACATTATTTTTTTTGGAATCCTTAGTGAGAATTAAGGCATTTTTTTGTATTTTAATATAATAATTTGTTTAAATTAAAATAAAATTAAAAATAAAAATAAATATTAAAAAAATAAAAAAATGTTGGAAAAATATTAACAAGAAAAATATAAAAAAATCAAAAATTAATTAAAACCTATTTAAAAATCCATTAAAAAAATATAGTATTGTGGTTTTATGATATTGGGTATTCATGATGGGCATAATAGTAGTGCTTCCTTAATAACAGATAATATTATAAAATATTCCTTAAGTGAAGAAAGATTCACAAGAAAGAAAAATCAACGAAGTTTTCCCAATAATTCCATAGAGTATATCTTAAATGAGTTAAATAATAATGACAAAAAAGAAAAAGAAAATATAAACATTATTGCAGTGGGGGGATTATTTAGAAGGGGAAAGAGATTAAAATACTTAAAAACCTTCCAAAAAAAAATGAATATCCCAATGCTCTATTTTAATCACCATCTATGTCATGCCTCACTTTATAATTTATCTGACTTTAAGGAATGTCTAGTAATCACAATGGATGGAGGAGGGGATGGCCTTTCCTCAACAGTATCCATAGGTAATAAAAAAGGATTGGAGATTATTGCCCAAAGTGATACTCTAGACTCCCTTGGGGATTTTTATGCCTCAATAACTGAAGTTTTAGGATTTAAGCCCATGGAGGATGAGGGAAAGGTTATGAGTTTATCCAGTTATGAATGTGGGGGAGAGGTTGATATTGATATTAAAGTTATAGACTATGATAGTAATATAAAATCCTTTAAAAATTATCTTGGAGTTATAGGCCATGAATCTACAAAGGCATTGAGGAATATATTCCATCTATGCAATATTAATTTAAATAGCGTGGATTTTAGGACCAAGGTATTAATATCCAAATATGCCCAAAAAACCCTTGAAAATACTGTTTTAAAGATGATAGAGGATTTTTCGAATGAAACAGGCATTGATAAAATAGTCTTCAGTGGAGGCGTGGCACAGAATGTTTTATTGAATAAAAAAATAGGGGAGAATTATGATTTATATGTTCCTCCCTTTATGGGGGATGAGGGCCTCTCTGTTGGATCTGCCTTACTTATAAGGGAAAGAAGTAATAAAAACAAAATAAAAAATAAAAAAATAAATTTAAAAAATACCTATTTAGGCTATGAAATATTAAATAAAAATGTAGAGACTTTAATTGAAAATAATTTACTTAAAAATTATAAAGTTAATTTTATAGAAGATAAGGATATTCCAGAGGTTATTGGAAATTATCTTATAAATAATGGTATTGTATGTTTATGTAGGGGAAAAATGGAATTTGGACCAAGGGCATTGGGAAATAGAAGTATTATAGCGTTACCAAATAAGGAGAATAAGGAGAGAATAAATAAATATTTAAAAAGGGACAGTTTTATGCCCTTTGCTCCCACAATACTTTATGAATACATGGAGGATTATTTAATAAGCCCAAAGTACAATCCCTTTATGACAACATTATTTGACGTAAATAAAAACAACATAGAGATAATAAGAGGGGTTGTGCATGTTGATAATACAACAAGGGCCCAGATTTTAAAAAGAGAATTCAATAACCTATACTATGATATAATAAACTACCTTTATGATTCAATAGATCTTCCTGTAGTATTAAATACAAGTTTTAATATACATGGAGAGCCAATTGTATGCAATGAGTTAGATGGGATAAAATCCTTTAAGTTCGTTGGAGATGTGTTATTACTTGGAAATTGGTTAATAGAAAAGATTAATTATTAAATTAGGGAAAGAATGAATATCCATCCAATACCCATAGAATCTAAGTATATTAAAAAAGGAGAAAATCATATAAATGAGATAATAACCTCACTAAAAAGGGAGATAAATAAAGGATTAAACATTGAAGATGGAGATTTTATAATAGTAAGTGAGAAATTTGTTGCAACCGGGGAAAATAATCTTATAGATGAAAGTAATGTAAAAGTGGGATTTTGGGCTTACTTCTGTTATTACTGGTCAAAGTATCTATGGGGCTATATTTTGGGGCCATTATTAAAAACAAGGCCCGATAGAATAAAAAATATTAGAAAAATGCCAAAAAAGGAAACTTTAAAGCATAAGCAAACTGTAATAAATTATGTTGGACTTAGATATGCTTTAAAACCTGCCTCTGAAGGAGGAGTGGATTTAACAAATGTTCCAGGAACCTATGCTGCATTACTTCCAAAGAATCCTCAAAAATCCGCAGAAAAAATATATAATGCCATAAAAAAAGAGTTAAATTTAGATATGGTAGTTATGATAATAGATACTGATGCCACATATAAATTTTTTAAATGGTATATCACGGCATTACCCTGTGGAATAGAAGGCATCATCTCAAAGATTGGTGTTTTAGGTTATATCCTTGGAAAATTGGCAGGTTTATTAAAGGTTGGAGGGCTATGTGGAGCCACGCCATTGGCCATTGCAGGAAATAGCATATATAAAAAATATTCCATGGAGGAGATACTTTATATTGCCAATATGGCAGATAGATCCCAGGGGGAGCCCACAAAATCAATACATAATATAATGAAGAAATACAATACCTTTGAGATTACTGAAGATATATTGGAAAAATTAAGCCATAAACCGATAGTATTTGTAAAAAATATAAAGAATATGGAGGAAAATGAACATAAATCTAATTTTAAGAATATTTGAAATTTTTATTATTAATAAATTAACGGGAATTAATATTAAAACTATAAACGACTCTTTTCTATATAAAAAATCTCCTCTTTAAATCAATGGCTCCAAATTCACACATTTCATGACAACAATAACAATTTATACATTTTTTTAAATCTATCTTCAAATTATCAATAGATATGGCCTCTACAGGGCATATATATTGGCAAACTTTACATTTTTTACATTTTTTTCTGTTTATTTTAGGTTTTTGAACCATTACTGAAAATATTAACTTTACAATACTTGGGGGCATTATGGAAGTTAAATAGTATGTATCAGGCTTTTTAAATTTTATTCGATCTATTTCCTTAAAACTTACCTCCTTTTTAACATTCTTCTCTAATTTTATAATTTTATAATTTTCCTGCCAAATATCTCTTTTTTTATAGTTTCCATTGTTAATTAAAATTTTATTTGTTATAATATCCATAGGGTTGTATTTTATATAGTAAGATGCAAATATATCCACTGCAAGGGCATCCTTGGATGCAATTACTATCTTAGAGTTTATGGGATTTCCATTGCTGGGTCCATTGCCCTCCATACCATATATACCATCCATTATTGTAATCATTTCCCTATTTTTACCTATGATATTATATAGTTCTACTAAAAGTTCTGCAAAATTATATTCCTTAGGATATTGCCCATGAAGTTTTGGTTTTAATCCTCCAGGAATACAACCATATAGGTTTTTAATTGCTCCAGTGTATTTCATAAGAATATGGGTTTTTAACTTTGGAAGGTTTATTATTAAATCACTTTCAAGGACAGTTTTTGGAAGTATTATTTCCTCGGTATCCAATATCTTTACTTTAACAATCTCGTCCTTCTCAAAGGGTTTGCAATTTATATTGTACTTCCTACATACTTCCTCTATTTTGGAAACTTCAAAGGATTTTTTTGTGGAATATCCTGAAGAATCTCCCACAATAATTTTATTTCTATCCACTCCCTTATTTAATAGGTATTTAATAATCCACTCCAAAAACTTCGGATGTGTAGTAGCACACCTATCTGGAGGATATGGACCTAAAACATTTGGTTTAACAAGTATTTTGTTGTATTTCTTTAGATTTATGTTTTTAAATACTAAATTTAATATTTCATCTTCATTATTAAGTAAATAATAATCTTCTATCTCTTCATAATATATATTTATCATTATTGCCACCAATGGTACTATAGTAAATTCCGAGTATATTTATGACCAAATTAATAATTTTATAACAATTAAAAAAATATATTAAATTGAATATTAAATATATATTAAAAAATTAATCTTAATGAAAAAATTATTAATGAAAATATAGTTAAGTGCTTAATATTAACTTACCTCCCAAGACTTTAAAAAAAGGGGAGAGACTAAAATCTATTCCCTATAAAAAATTTGAAATGTTCCTCTGTTAGTTTATATGGCCTTTTCTATAAATTTTAAAAACAAATTTGTAGTGGTTATATATTATATTCTCTATATTTTTATTTTTTAGTTGTAATTTTTATTTAAAATGTATTTCATATTAATATAAAAAATGGATCACAGTAGGTTGTATAATATATAAAATCAAAACTATAGAAATCTTCGAGATGAATAAAAAAAGATATTAAGTAAAATACTTGTAGTAATATAATACTTAGACTTTTCTTAGAAAAAATAGTATATTCGACTACAACAATAAAATAAAAAAAATAATATATTAAGATTTGATTATTATTCTTACTTTCCTAATTTTTTATTTGCCCTAATACTTGGTCTTACTTTTTCAGCACCTTTACCCTTATTTCTTAATCCTCTACCTTTTTTACCTGCTGATGTTAATCCTCTAAATGCTCTACCCTTATGGGTTCCATTGCATAACCAATTATACTTTGGATCTCTTTTAATTGAAGGATGATTTGGATCTACCAATATTACTTCGTACCATTTTCCCTTTCCATCTTCGCCTACCCAATAGGAATTTAATACCTCCATGTTTGGATATTTCCTTGAGGCTCTCTCTTCTGCTATTCTTTGGATTGATTTAGCCATTGTAATCTTCTTTACTCCCAAGGTAGCGGGCTTTTTGGAACCTTTTGGCCTTGGTTTTCTTAGCCCTCCCCTTCTAACCTTAACTCTAACTACAATTATACCTTGTTTTGCCTTGTATCCTAATTTTCTGGCTTTATCTATTCTTGTAGGTTTTTCAATCCTTACAACTGCAGGTTCCTTTCTCCACTCCTGCATTCTTGACCATAACAATTCCTTAACATAGGTTTTTTTTGGAGTTTTCCAGGCCTCTTTAACATACTTATACATACTCATAGTATCTCCTTTTTCATTCTTTTGCTTTATTTTTTCTCTAAAAAATTTTTATTAGTTTAATCTCTGCAATCACTGTTTATGGGTTCAGCCCTTGGCCACATGCCCTACGGGTTTTATACCCGTCTCTGATACACTCTGTATAAAAATACTTAATAGGGTTTCCCTACATAGTATATTAATTTAACGGTTATTTATATATACTGGTTGTATGATTATATTAATAAATAAAATATTTAATAATTGTTATATGTAAAACATAATGAACATAAATTTATATAGTGCAATATTAATCTTTAAACATATCAGAATTATTTTGCAATAATTTCCATTTATTTTTTGGTGAGATACTATGGATAATCAATATGACTATGAGTTATTATTAAAAAGAGCCATTAGCCAACTTCCAGAGGAGGTATTTAAGGACGTAAGGTTTGAAGTTCCCTCTGCAGAGAGTTTTGTAGAGGGAAATAGAACAGTAATAAAAAATTTCAGAGATATTGCAAAGGTTATAAATAGAGATATCCAATTCTTTGCAAAGTATGTAATGAAGGAGTTAGGTACAGCAGGAGATGTTGAGGGCCAGAGATTATTACTTCAAGGTAAGTTTGGAAATTATATTATAAACAGTAAAATTAAAAATTTTGTGGAAGAATATGTATTATGTCCAGAATGTGGAAAACCAGATACTAAGATTATTAAGGAGGGCAGGATCCACTTCCTTAAGTGTATGGCCTGTGGAGCCATGAAACCCATTAGATTAATTTAAAATAGTATTTTTTATATTACCTTATTTTTTAAGTGAATGGTAAAAAGGATTATTATCAAATCCATCTCTATTTTATCTTAACTGTACAGTTCACAACTATATAGCCTAAAAAACCATATAATAGTTATAAACCTTAATTTCAAAGAAATCGCCATAAAAAATAATAATAAAATTTAAAAAAAATAAAAAAATAAGGAATAATTAAAACAAAAATCTTAAGTATTTAGGTTATCTTTATTATTTATTTTTTAATTCGATTATACTTTTTTGAATTATTTTTATTTTTTTATATTGTAAATTGTAGATTTAAGAATTATGTTTTTGATAAATTATTTATAATAGTTTCTCAAATTATAGTGACTCAAAATTTTTTATATTATACTATGAAAACTACAGCTTACCGAGGGCCCCTAAGAATTTTTTTGTTCTCTCCTTTTTTATGGAATTATATTCTTCTAATTTTTTTAGGTCTATATTATTTTTCTTTAAAATGGATTTTATTTCATCTATTGGTGCTATGCTACTTAAAATTTCTTCAACTTCTTTCCTATTATAGTCATACTTTTTAACCACATCCCAATCATGTACTAAATAAAGGGCTGCTCCTCCAATATTTTTTAAGGGAATGTTGTACTTTGGCAATACCCTTTCAAATAAAAACTTTATATCTAAAACATCTAAGGGATTTACTCCTTCAATCCTCATCCATTTTAAATTAACCCGAGAGGGAGTAATAAGTATGGTGGGAAACATATTGGATCTAGCCCTTTCATCAGGAGTATTATATAGGTAGTACTTAAAAATATCTTGAGAAATATATTTTATAACTATATCAAAGGAAAGTTTTTCAGATATTTCCCTTTCAATCCTGAGGGATTTCTCCAACTCATGGATTGGCCTTCCTTCAATATATAGTCCCATTTTTTCCAATATTTCATTCATCTTTATTCTTTTTACTTTTAACTCTTCCATAACCCTAATGTCAATTATTCCCCCCTCTACTTCACCTTCTTCAAAATCTACTATTGTACTTCTATATTTATCAATCAAATTTCTTTGATGCTCTGATAATTCAATCTTTAACTTTTTTTCTATTTCATATTCCACTTCCTCCCAGTAGGCCATTAGGTATGTCAAAGATAGGGTTTTCTTTACATGGCTGTCAGTTAGTAGTTTATTCTTAGAATAATTTTTCTTTAATGAGGTTATTAGGGCATCCCCATAGTTTTTCTTAATATATTCTTCATAATCCTCATCTTCTATTTTTACCCTTTTAAAGGTTTTTTTTCCATTATTCATTACAATAAGGGTCATGGTAATAGAACTTAATACCCCTCTTCCCTGGGATTCAAAGACATTTAAAAGTTTTTTACATGTTTTAATAAATAATGGAGACATTTTAGACAATAATTCTTTATTTGAACCGTCATAAGGTAAAAAATATATTATTCTTTTGTTTCCAGCAGAATCCTGCAGGTGTCCTAATGCTATTTTATGTGCAATTATGGCATATTTTACTCTTTCCAGTACTCCTTTTTTTTCATCAACTATTCTTCGGAGATAGGACGAATAGGATTTTATTTCATAGATATCTCCTTCATCACATCCCTTTAATTTGCCCACTCCAACATAGGGGGTGTCAAAACCCTGCAATTCCATTTTTTCCTTTAATTCTTCCAATACTTCTAAATTTTTCTTTAATGTTTCTATAAGTTTATTATGTGTGCTATTGTCTAAGTTAGTATTCTTTGAAAATTTTGAGGAAATTTCTTCTCTAAATTTTAATAAATCATCTAAAAATTCGTTGCACTTTTTTATTAGAAGGCTACTGTCCATAATTTCACATGAGAAATATTGTAATTAAGGAAACTATACTGAGAGACCCTATTATTCAATTTATTTTAAAAATTATTAAATTAATATTTATTAAAGATTTCAAAGTTTTATTTAAGTCTTAAAGATTTTTTTAACATCCTTCTATATTTTCCATATCTATCCTCTATGGAGAATCTTGGTGGTTTAGTGGTTATGGTTTTTTCATTACAAAAGTTGCAATAGCCCTTTAAGGTATATCTATCGCATTTTGGGCACTTTCTCATTCTCATAATATTCCTTTTAACATTTTTAGAGATAGTATTTATTAGATTATACAATATTAGATTATATAAAGTACATAGTCTTAACTTATATTCTCAATAGATTAAAAAATATAGTATATTTTATTAACCTTTAAAGTTAGAATCTTTTAACCTATTACATTCTAAATATGGGTAAAGTAGAATCCTATACCTTGGTATAATATAGATGGCAAGATTTTTCTGTTAGTTTAGAGGGTTTTCCTTTTAAAAATTTGAAAAATAAGTTAATTATGTTAATTATCCTTTTTACTTTTTATTTATATATGAATAATAAAGATAGATGTTTTAAGTCCTACTTTAGTTTAAGTATAACATTCATAATACAATATAGCTAATCAAAGGATTTTACTCGTTCCCCCGGTATTTAGGAGTATTATGGAGATTAATGGTGGGAATTTTACTTTTATGTATGGATTCTCTTTTAGATATTTTAAAATTTTAAACTATTCTATTTTATTATTTAATTTTTAATTAAATTTTTATTATTTTTTAGTATTATTATTTTTAATTTTATTTTTATCTTATTTCTTCAAATTAATTATATTCTCTGATAAAACTACCCTTACCTCCCTTGTATTTTTTAATGTAATCTATGGCAGTATTTGCAACAGTTTTCAATACCTCTTCTCCACTTTTGTAATCAGGAGAAATAATTTCAATTCTATACTTGGGAGCCCCAATATATTTTATATCCACTGTAACATCTTCATAAGGATTAGATTTTAAGGCCTTTCTAAGGGCATTTTTTATAATTTTAATTCCATTTGGTTCTGTGGTAGTCAAGGTTAATATTCCATCTACTTTAACGTTTGTTAGTTCTATATTCTCCTTTGCTACCTCATACAATGCATTGGCCCATTTCTCTGAAATGCCCAATTCATATAAAACCTCTTTACCTTCAATAACTATGTATTCCAAGGCCTCGTAAAGTTCGCCAAATTCCTCTTCCAATAGGATTCCAACTTCTTCCATGGATTCTTCAAGGGATTTTCCAAGTTTTTCTCCTGCAAATTGAAGTAATTTCTCGGCTCTTTGGAATCTTTTCCATTCCTGGATTTTAGCCTTCTTCTGCTGATCTGTAACTCTCTTTAGAGATAAATCAATCTGTCCCTTGTGTTTATTTACTCTCATTACTTTAGCCACAACTCTCTGACCCTTTTTAACATAATCTCTTATATTCTTTACCCATCCAGATGATACCTCTGAAATATGAACCATTCCTTCCTTTTTGGGGTAATCCAATAATTCCACAAAGGCTCCAAAGGGTTTAACATCTATAACAGTACCAATAACGATCTCTCCTTCTTCAGGAAAATCTCTTCTCATAATCTCACCATAATTGATATGTTTTTTTGAAGGAATATAACTTATAAATAGTTTTTTATTATATTCCAATATTTTTTAAATTTTCAAAATTAATTATTATTTGGATTATCTAATTAATTTATCCAAGGTACATATCCCCATAAATAATTTATTTATACTACTTCCCATCAAAAATAATATACTAAACAACATATATAAAGATTATGAATCTAGGAGCAGGGCGTATCCACATAAGATAAAACATAATAGGGACTGTCGAGATGAAACATATAATAAAAATACTATAATAATAACTATATATTAACCTATAAATAACAGTTAGACCATATGATAAATAAAATCAAAACTAGGAAAATCTTCAAGAGAAATAAAAAAGACATTGACTGTTGATAAGGGACTCTAGTATATCTGGGCTTTTAAGGTTTTGAGATTAAGTATAAGTATGAAATCTTTGGTAGTAGAAATGCAGTTATGATTCTTCTCTAAGTTAAAGGAAGAATAAAGGGATTTTGAGAGAGATTTCCATAGTCTTCCTTTAATTGACTCATAGTAATAGAGAACTTTGTGGTGTTCTATAATCTCTGGAGGTCATTAATTTGATAGTTCTCCTTGACAATTTCTTAATTTGACAGTGCCTATAGAATTAAAGTAGAACTATTTTATATTTTATTTATATCTCAACAACATCCACCACTTCAAGGGGTATGTCCTTTAAGACCTTACCTATTGAGGATTTTGATATTCTTATGGCATGTTCTACACTATCAGCATTAAATACCTTCATTGATAATAGCATTCCAACTATTGCTGTTTTAGCAACCACCAAAACACAATCCATTGGCTCTCCACACTTTGGGCATATTGTTAATCCCACATCCACATCCACATACTCCATATTTTTTTTATTCAATATTTTCCCAATATGGGATACTGCTACACTTATGGCATCCTCAACATCTTCAACATTTTTTACAATATATGGGGCCTGTAAAGTCACATGATAATTTGCCATTTATTCTCACCAGAGTTTATCTCGCCAATAATTTTTATTATTTTTTAAGATGGTATATCTCCTATAGAATTTTTATTATTTTATTTTTTATTTACTTCATTTTGCCAAGGTAAATCTTACATCATCTTCTCCAACATCAAATATGCCTAGACGGACTCCAGCATCTATCCAACCATAGGCGTAATTTAAGGATGCAAATCCATCTATGTAACTTCCTTTTTCTATAAATACCTTTGCATCATTAAAATAACACTCAATCATAGATAAGAAATCCAAGGCAATATCATACAATAAACTTCTCTCTGGAGGCATTCCTTTTTTAATTATGATTATGGCATCCTCAGTTTTCATTAGATATTCCTTTATTTTTTCATTGGTTATGATATTATCTATGTTGTGCACACTATTTCTATTGCATTTAAGGTATTCCATATGTTATTCACCATTTATTAAAAAACTAATAAAATTTTTTTTTAATTTTAATATTTTTAAATTATTATTTAGGTTATTAAGAATAAATTTTTTTAAAATCATATTTATTACTTTATTACTTTCTTTTATTGTTTTTTAGTTTTTCATATATATTATTTTATAAGCTATAACTTTTAAAAAATTAAAAGTATGGTTATTATTTAATATTATTTAATTTTTATTCTTACCCTCTCTAATCTCTTCCAGAATAATTCTCTGTTCTGTTCTTGCAACTGTTTTTCTTATGGTATCTATGGCATCAATATTTGCAGAGATACTTGTAATACCCCATTTAACAAGTTTTTCCACAATGGAGGCTCTGCTACCTGCCTGACCACATATTGAGGTTTTTACTCCATGTTTCTTACAGGTCTTTATAACATACTTTATTAATTTTAATACAGCAGGGTGGTTTTCTTTGTAATACTTTGCAACATACTCATTGTTTCTATCTATTGCTATGGTGTATTGGGTTAAATCATTAGTTCCTAAGGAAACAAAATCAATCCCTTCTTTTATAATATCCTCTATAATAAGGGCGGCAGCAGGAGTTTCAACCATTACCCCAAATTCAACATCATTTTCAAGATCCAAACCAACTTCGCAGGCTAACTCCTTCACTGCCCTAACTTCACTGGGGTTGGTAACTAAGGGGATCATCAACTTTATATTTTTATATCCCTCATTTCTCAATTTTTTGATAGCAAGCAATTCACACTTCAAAATTTCCCTTTGGTCCAATTCCCTTCTAATGCCCCTCCAACCTAACATTGGATTATGTTCTAAGGGCTCCTCCTCTCCTCCTTCCAATCCCCTGAACTCATCTGTTGGGGCATCCAAGGTTCTATAAGTTATAGGCCTTGGATAAAAGGCATCTGCCACCTTTCTAATACCATCGGCAAAGACATCTACAAGGGCCTCCTCTCCTTTCTCATTTAGGATTTTAATTGGATGGACCCCTGTACCAAGTATCATGTGCTCTGCCCTTAAGAGGCCCACTCCATCGGCTCCTGTGGCAGCGGCTCTTTCAGCAACCTCTGGCATGGAGACATTTACCATAATCTCAGTGGCAGTTATTATTATAGGGGCCTCCATGGCAACAGGAGGTATCTGAGAACTTTCTTCTTTCTTTTTAATTTCTCCTTTGTATATAATCCCCTTTTCTCCATCCACTGTAATTATCATATTTTCCTTTAAGGATTCTGTGGCATTCTGAGTTCCCACTACACAGGGAGTTCCCAATTCCCTTGAAATAATGGCTGCATGGCAGGTTAGTCCTCCATCATCAGTAACAATGGCATTGGCCTTCTTCATTGCTGGAACCATATCGGGAGTTGTCATCTTAGTTACTAAGATATCTCCTTTCTCTATTTTATCTATCTCATTAATATCATGTAGTATTTTTACCTTACCAGAGGCCACTCCAGGAGAGGCTCCAATTCCCTTTAAAATTATTTCTCCTTCAGATTCCCCAGATTCACATGATTTTTTTTCTTTATTTTTTTCTTCATTTAAGGTAGTTATTGGCCTTGCCTGGAGCATATATATCTCTTCATTTTCTATGGCCCATTCAATATCCATGGGTCTTTTATAATGTTTTTCAATAAATATTCCCTTTTCAGATAACCTTTTAAGCTCCTCATCGGATAATACCCTCTTTTCCTTTAGATCATCAGGGGTTACTATTGTTTTGGTCTCTCCATTTTCATCCTTTATGAACATTATTTCTTTTCTTGCTATAGTCATGTTTTTGACAGATAGGTTATTTTTATCAACAATGTAGGTATCTGGAGTTACTGCACCACTTACTACCCCCTCTCCAAGGCCCCAGGCACCCTCTATAACCATTTCATCGTAATTTTGATTTATTGGATTTACTGTAAATAGCACACCTGCCTTTTCAGCATTAATCATCTTTTGAACAACTACTGCTAATGCCACTTTAAAATGGTCAAAATCCTTCTGTTCCCTATAAAATATTGCTCTTGGGGTAAATAACGAGGCAAAACATTTTTGGACTCCCTTAACAACCTCCTCTGCTCCTTTAATGTTTAAATAAGTATCCTGCTGTCCTGCAAAACTTGCATCTGGTAAATCTTCAGCAGTGGCGGAACTTCTAATTGCAACGAATACATCCTCTCCATTTCCAAAATCGTTGCATAACTTATTATAACTTTCAATAATACTTAATTCCAAATCCTTAGGCATTTTAGCATTTGTTATTAATTTCCTTATTTTTTCTGCCTTTTTATGTAATTCTTCGGAATTATTTGCATCAATACCATTTAGTATCTCCTTTATCTTCTTATCTAACTTAGTTTCCTTTATAAAGTACTGATATGCATGGGCAGTTACTACAAATGCTGGGGGTACAGGTAATTTTGCATTCCACATTTCTCCAAGGGAGGCTCCTTTTCCCCCTGCAATATCAACATTTTCATTTGATAATTCATTTAACCAGGCTATTAACTTCATAATTATCCTCCCAATAATTATTTAATTATTAATATTCACTATCTATAGATTATTCAACTAAATATAATGCTTTAATACTTTTTAAATATGTATAAATATATAAAATTTATAAAAATATAATAATATATTATTTAAAAATAAAATTTTTTTAACTATTAACAATATAGTAATTTAAATCTATTTATAGTTTATATTTATAGTTTATTGTAATTAAATCTATTTATAGTTTAAATATATGGTTGTTCATATCCTATGAATAAAATGTCATTATAGAAACATTTATATATTATTGTCATATATAAAAGCACATGTGAAAATTGTTGAATATCTAAATTTAAATCTTAGGAGACTACTTTATTTTAAAAGTTATTATATGAAGAATATATATGAAGAATACCAATTTATATGCATTGTTATTTAAGTTTATTGGTATATATTATGAATTAATTATGGGGTTAATTTTTCTTGCTAAGGACTTATAAATTGGTGATACTGTGAATATGAAAATGGAAACCAAGGATTTGAATTTATACTATGGTGATCTCCATGCATTAAAGAATATAAACATTCCAATATATGAAAAAAAAATAACTGCATTAATTGGTCCAAGTGGTTGTGGTAAAAGTTCCTTTATAAGATGTTTAAATAGGATGAATGACTTAGTACCTAATTCCAGAATTGAAGGAATAATAACCCTTGATGGTAAAAACATATATGACAAAGATGTAGATGTAGTGGATCTAAGAAAAAGGGTAGGAATGGTATTCCAAAAGCCAAATCCATTTCCAATGAGTATTTATGATAATGTTGCCTTTGGACCTAGGATACATGGTATAAAGGATAAAAAAACCTTGGATAAGATTGTGGAAGACTCCCTAAAAAAGGCTGCGCTATGGGACGAAGTTAAAAATGACTTAAATAAATCTGGATTTGAACTATCAGGGGGCCAGCAGCAGAGGCTATGTATTGCCCGTACAATAGCCGTTAAACCTGATGTTATTTTAATGGATGAGCCCACCTCAGCACTTGATCCAATATCCACTCAAAAGATTGAGGACTTAATGGTAGAACTTAAAAAAGATTTTACTGTTGTAGTAGTTACCCATAATATGCAGCAGGCTAGTAGGGTATCAGACTATACAGCGTTTTTTTTAATGGGGGAAGTTATAGAGTTTGATGAAACCGAAAAGATATTCCTAGAACCTTCGAGGAAAGAAACAGAGGACTATATAAGTGGTAAATTTGGATAATCCTGGAGAATCTATTCCATTGATAAAAACAAGGTGGTATTATGTCAAAAGAAGTATTTTATTCTAAATTAACGAACGTGGAAAATGATGTTGTTAAAATGGGAGATATATGTATTGAATCAATAAAGAAATCTGTTGATGCATTTTTAAATTATGATATGGCCCTTGCAAAACAAGTGAGAATGGAAGATGATATTATTGACTTAAAGGAGATGGAAATTGAAGAAAAGTGTGTTAAACTTATAGCACTACATCAACCTGTGGCAACAGATTTAAGGACCATATTAACAATTATTAAGATTATATCCAAACTTGAAAAGATAGGAGACTGTTCTTCAAAAATTGCAGGTATAACATTAAACTCCAAATTGAATATAAAAAGAGAAAATGAAATAATATATGTAATGGTAGAGCGCCTTGATAAAATGTTAAGTGATGCAATGTTATCCTTTAGAAATAGGGATGAGAAACTTGCTAGGGAAGTATATTCTCAGGATAAAAAAATAGACAGATTATATGAGCAACTCTATAGGGAAATGATTAGTTATATTATTGAAGATCCAAGGGACACCACTATGGCAACAGAAACAATATTCATGGCAAAGTATTTAGAGAGAGCTGGGGATTTAATATCCTCTATTGGAGATAGGGTTGTTTATATGATAACAGGGGAAAGAATAAAGGAAGAGGAGTTTGAAAGGAAATACAATGTGGAGAAAATAAAATATATTAAAATTGATAATTAAATATATTATTATTTAAATAATATGTATTTTTAGAGGCATAACAATAAATACATAATTATAGATACAATACATACAACAACTTATGATTAATATATATAAACTCCGTTCTTCTATTTTGATATTTTTTGTATATACATACTTCTAAAAAAGGTTTTATAGTACTCCATTTTATATTAATTATTAATAATAATTATGATTTTTAATTACTATTTTTGAAATATATATAATACACATTTCGATGTATTTAAATAATATATAAACAAAATATTATTTATGAATATATACTATAATAATTATTTTTTCCATATTATTATATTGGCCAGGGATTATTATGCTAATTTTATCAAAATTAAAATCAAAAAAAGGATACATCTTCACCTTTGAGGCCATAGTTACAGTTATGATAATGCTTATGGTATTCTATATGGGATATTTTGCAATTACTCATAATATTTTAACAGTCCATGAGGAGAAAAGGGATATTGAGGCCTTTGAAAAGAGTAATCTCATAGCTGATAAAATATTTAAGGATTATGAGTTTCCATCAGATTCCTATGTTCCAGATTATTTAAGATTTGTTGA
>DQSV01000064.1 GCA_015663075.1 Methanothermococcus okinawensis
AATCTAAATTTCAAATCTATAGTCCAATATAAATAATACGATATACATAAAGAATATAGAATAATAAACAGATGTTTTAAGTGCCTCTATTTTAACCAGATGAAATTATAACGCCCCATCCTATGAAGACTTTCTCCTGTCCTCCTTAGTGCTTAGAATCATCTTAGGAGTAAGGATGGGATTTTTAATTTTTTGTATTTACTTCTCCTCAGGCATTTTAAAATTCTAAGATTTTTATTTATATATTAATTGTTCTTATTTTAATTTTACTTTTTTATTTTATTTTTCTATTGCATCCAATTTGTTATTACCTTTTTATTATTCTTAATTTTTATTTTTTTAATTATTATATTTCCATTTAATATATTTAGAATAGAATCAATGGCTTACTTAAATGTCTCCTTGCAGAGACTGGAACCTCATAGAACCCCTCTAAAAGATCCCTTTTTACCTCAATTAATTTTATATCATTATAGCCTACCCTTTTGCCACATTTATTGCATTTGTATCCACTTTTAACCCCCTTGGATTTTAAGGTGCCCCCACATGAGCATATTTTATTCTTAATATATTTCTTATTCAATTTTAATACTTTTATTTTTTCAATATTTATTCCTAAGGGCTCTTCTCTAACTGTGCCATATACCCCAATTGCATCTCCCTCTTTTAACTTCCTTACAATATTTCTAAACTCTTTTGTAGGCTCGTAAGCAATACAGTCTATTTTCCCAGTACTGTCCTTTAATTTAAAAATTACAGCCCCTCCAATTATATCCTTTGGCTCCTCAACTACCCATCCATAAACTATTGCCCCAGTATTTGGATATACCTCCCTAATATTTAAAGGCCTTAAATGGGCATCAGTTCCCTGATTTGTTTTAAATATGGCATATCTGTCTATTTCCTCTCCACATATTATCATGTTCATGGCCTTCAATAAAACATCCTTTTCCAAGCCCCTTATACCATATAAAACAGGACATTTTGTTCTTGGGGCTATTACCTGTTTATCACCATCTACATTATTAAAGGTCAATGGGAATGTTTTTTTATCCATTTCCACAACTGATTTATTATCAATTATTCTTTCTTTCCCCCAATTTTCCTTTTTTCTATAGGTTAAAAGTTCGTATGTATAGGGCCCATTGGAGGCTATGCTACCTAAGGCCCCAATAATACCTAATTCCCTCTTATACCCTATATATTCCCCGTTTATATCTTTTATAATTTTTTTTGCATATTCCACATTAACTATGTCATATAATACTTTTTTATAGTATTTCCTTAGGATATCCCTATTTTTTTTATAATCTTCTTCTCTTAAGAAAACTATTCCTGGATTGGTGTTTTCATTCTCAAAATCAGAGTACTCCTCAACATATTTTATAACTCTTTTTTTTATATATTCCATATCCTTATCATTTAATTCCTTTTTTTCAATAATTCTTAAACTAATCCCTCCATTTCCCCGAGTCTTATACTTTACCATAGGATTCATCCTTATTAATTTTGGAGTATCAAGGAGGTATTTTTTTCCCAATTCCTCTATTAAAAGAGTCCCAATATATGTGGTACAATATCTATCCCTGCTATCTGTATCATCTATACCTATAAACATTATTTCACCAAAATATATTAAATATATTTAATTAAAGAATTTAACTGTTGTTTGAAGATTTGTGGGTATGAAATAAATAATACAAAAATAAATATAAAAATATAGTAATACACAACATTAAATAAAAAATAAAAAAAATAAGAGAATAAAATATTAATGATGAACAATATATCAACAATAATGGTTAAAGATATTAATTATATTTAAAAATAATATTACTTTTATTAAAATTTAGTGGAAATTGGATTTTTCACTTGCACAATAATTTTTAAGGCCATAATTATTAATACTGTAAGTATAATCTGAGAAAACTTATCCTATTATTACAGAGATATTTTTGGTAATATAGAACTTTCCAAAGGATATATTTACAATGTTTGGTTTCAAAGGTGAATTAGTGTATCTTAAAGAATCAGAATCTCCAGTAATATTTATATAAATGCCATTTTGGTTGTGCTCTGGTTTAAATGATATGTTGGTACTATCATTTACAATTATCTCTTTATTTGCAAATCTTATGGTATAATTAATATTTCCTATGGGTTCAAATGTGGCGGATAGGGTAATTCCCTTTGAATATGCAATTAGGGCATAATTTTCAAAAACATCCATTATTGATTGGCCCCTACTAACAATCTCAGACTCTCTAGTATTATTTAAAGTATTGAATATAATATTATTATAACTAATTATATAGGTAATTAATAGCATAAATATTATTGCAAGCACTGCATCAATTGAAATTTGACCTTTAAAATTATGTCTCATGCTATCAACTCAATATTATTATACAATGTATATTTATAACTTGATAAGAATATAAATATTTAATTTATAAAAATTATAGTAAAAAAATAAAATATAAAATAATTTTATATAAAAATCTAATTCTAATTAAAATCCTACCTTTATTTTATGGACCATAACCTCAGCCTTTTTGAT
>DQSV01000026.1 GCA_015663075.1 Methanothermococcus okinawensis
CTGTGCATAAGATGTATGCCATAATCTATACCCATACCCAACAACAAAGATCCTATACCTGCTGTTGCCATATCCACTGGAATCCCCAGTATCCCCATGACTCCACCTGTCCATACTACTGCCACCATTACAGGTATTAAAGGCATAACTGTAGAGAGTGGTTTTTTAAAGTAAAGAAATAATACAATCAGTATTCCAATTCCACCAACTAACGTTGTAAATATTTGGCTCTCCTTCATAAGTGTGTTTAATAAGTCCCTCATAGGAGGAGTTCCTGTACATATTACCTCAACTCCAGTAGGTATGGAAGAATCCTCAATTCTTTCATGAACATCCTCCATTACCCTTAAAAGTTTTTTTTGGTTCCCTCCAGCATCCGTATAGGCATTTACTATAACCATGGAGTAATCGTAATTGAAGATATTTTTCCTTGTTTCTTCTGGCAGGGAATTGTAAATTTCCTTTACAGTATCTATATCGTTGGGAACAACCCCATTATTTGCCTTAATTAGGATATCTACAGGAGAATTTACACTAGTAATACCATCTACGTCCCTTAAATTAGATTCTAAGGTTTTTATATACCTAATAACCCTAGGATCCCTTATGTCATTTACCTTATCTGGACTATCAGAGGGCTTTAATTTTATACATATTGTTATAATATCTGTTCCCCCAAAGTTATCCCTTACCTCATAGAGGGTTTTTATGACGGGATTATCTTGGGGAAGCATCTTTTCAAAGGCCGTTTGGGATTTAACATTTGTAGCTTCAATACCTGCAAATACTGTAATTATTAAAATAATAAATACCACCAAAAAGGGCCTTTTCTCTGAAAAAATAGCGATCTTCCTTAAAATGCTCTCAATCATTTTTTAATCACCAGAAAATACTCAATCTTCTATATCTTTAAGTAATTCCAACACCTTCTTTGATATTTTTTTCATTTGTTTAACATGTTTCAATTTTTTAGATATTATTTTTTTTTCAGCTTCACTACTACTCTCATATATTTTCTCCAATTTATCACAGGCATTGATAATAACTTTGTATTTTTTCTCAACTATGTCCCTATAGGACGAAAAACCTTCGGCACATTGATAATAATTCTTTCTATCGCCTTTTATCCAGATCTTTTTAATAAATCCCATATCTTCAAGTTTATTTAGATTCATACTAACATTCCCTTTACTCATTCCCAGTTCTCTAACTATATCATCAATACAGAGGGGTTTATCCGCTAAGTATATTGTGGCATAAATCTCCCCAAAGGATTTGTTATGGCCGTGAATTTTTGCAATATCTGTGAATAATTCTATTATTGTTTTTTTTACATCTTCCATGCTATCACAGAATTATTTTATTTTATAATATTGAAATAATTACATTTTATTAATAATGTTCAATATGTTCAAAATTTTTTAAATGTTTTGAATATAATATCAACAACATTAATATATAAAGTTTTCGCTACTAAGAGCATATCTAACATTAACAATAATTATTAAAAAAATAATAAAAAATTAAAAATGAACAATAACTATTAAAAATTTTAAAAAATGGATAATTGAAAAAAATAAAAATAATAGTTATAAAATAATAACTTCATTTTAAAATTGTTATAATGTATAATAATCCCAATACTTAAAGGGTTTCTTCTGCACATCCAGTGCTTAGGAGTGTAGAGAGAAAGAAGATAGCGATATGGAATTTCTACTTTTTAAACATTAATTTTCCTTATATCTTTAATTATTTTATTTTTTCCCATTTTATCTTAAGATTTAGATAGTTCTATTATTTTCTGGATTGTTTTATTTTTTATATTATTTTTTATAATATATTTTATAATTTTTTTGAGATTATAGTTAATTATAGAGTTTAATTATATACACTCCGATAATAAAAAAATCCTTTCATTTAATATAGAAATTAGAATATTATACATAATATCTATCTAATTATTTTTTATTTCAATACCATTTATGTTATAATTAATTATTACCTATAAAAAAATGGTGATTATTATGGATATAGAAGAATATGTAAAAAGATCTTTAAGAAAAGAAATGCCTGAAAATACTATAATTGAAGAAGGAATTAAAAGAGTACTGGAGATAAAAAATATTGATAAAAAACTTGCAGAGGAATTTATTAAGGCTGTTTTGCAGGAGATAGTATCTATAGAATCCTATAAAAAAATAAAGGATACCAATCTGTCCAATTTACTAAATTATAATCCATCAGGGATAACTATGGGAGAGATTGGAGGGGGTAGTAGGGGAGAGGGAGATTTTTTTCTCCATAAACAAATAGCAAGAATAATAGAGAGTACAAATCAAAAAACAGTGGTGGATAGCAGGGAGCAGGATGATGGAGGGGTTGTGGAGGCCGAGGGAAAATATATAGTAGTTGCAGTAGATGGTACCCATTCAAGATTAAGTGATTTTCCTTTTTTGGCAGGCTTTCATGTTACAAGGGCTTGCCTTAGGGATGTTTTTGTAATGGGAGCAAAACCTGTGGCACTTATAAGTGATATACACTTAGCCGATGATGGGGATGTGTCCAAGATATTGGATTTTACAGCAGGTATATGTGCAGTATCTGAGGCCATAGGAGTGCCGTTGGTTGGGGGAAGTACTCTAAGGGTAGGGGGAGATATGGTACTTGGAGAGAGAATGGTAAGTTCAGTTGGGGCTATAGGAGTAATTAAGGAGGATAAACCAACAGCAAGAAATAGAGCCCAGGTTGGAGATGTAATACTTATGACAGAAGGGGGCGGGGGCGGGACAATTTCCACAACAGCCCTTTATAATGGAATGTTTGATGTAGTATATGAAACCCTTAATATAAACTTTTTAAAAGCCTGTAAAAACCTAATAGATAATGGTTTATTAAAATACATACATGTAATGACGGATATAACAAATGGGGGTCTTAGAGGGGATGCCTATGAAATATCAAAAACTGCCAATGTATCCTTGGAGTTTCAAATGGATGCCATACTTAATTTAATAAACCCCAAGGTTTTGGACATGTTGAAAAAATTAAATATTGATCCCTTGGGGGTATCCATAGATAGTTTGTTGATAATAGTTCCAAAGGAGTATGCTGATGAAGTAGAGAAAAAAACTGGTGCAAAGAGGGTAGGAGAGGTAAAGGAAGGGAGTATAAGTTATATAATAGAGAATAACAAAAGGATACCTCTTATTCCAGAGTTTAGGGAGTCAGCATATACTCCAGTAAAGAAGGTTGTAGAAAAAATGAAACCCAGTAAGGAGGAATTTGAGATTATGAAGAAAAAAATTGAGGAAGCCTGTAATAGGGCCATTAAAAAGAAGGATTTTGTAAAAAATTTATTAAAATAGTCAAATAACTTAATTTAATATAAATAAAACTATAAAAAATAATATATAATATCTAGTTCCCATCACTCCTTTTTCCTAAATATGTAATCAAGAACCTTGTACAAAAACTCCTAGTACCTGTTAAGCATCTCATAATTTATTATATCTAATCTTAAGAAACATTCTCTTCAATATAAGGAAAGGAATAGAACACAAAAAAGTAAAAACTACTTTTATTACTTACTGAACTCCTAAGCATGATATTATGATATATATAATTGGGCTGAGATAGAGAGGCCTGACAGTAGTTACCTTTATATTTTATTATTTCTCTATTAATTATTTCCTTATTCATTTTTATTTAAGTTATAGTTACGTTATTCTTTATTTTTATACTTTATTTTTATATTTTATTTCTATATTTTTATTATTTTTTTATCTCGTTTATTTATTTTTTAATTATTATTTATTTTTTTATGTAAAAATGAATATTTTAAATAAGTTGCATTATAACAAAATAATATTATAAAAAATTAATTTTTAAATATTTTTTATTTGGGATGTAAAATTTCTAAATTGGTGATATGGATGAATAATGAATATATGGAATTAGAGCATCACTTAGAAAAACTTGAAAAAATCTCCATAGGTACTTATTGGGATATTAGGTTATTATTCAATGAATCAAATAATATAATCCTAAAGGATGGGAATATTGAAGAGATTTCTTCGGGGATGAATACTGGAGTAGTAGTTAGGGTACTTTATAAAAATGGATGGGGATATGCCAATTCAACTAATGTGGAGATTGAGGAGATAAAAAACCTTTTAAATAGGGCCCTTAAAATTGCCAAACTATCAAATGAAAATTCTAAAAAAACTGTAATTTTAAAGGATATAGAGGCATGTAAGGATCATGTTAAATCCAATGGAAAAATAAACCCTAAGGACATAGGCGTTGAAGAAAAAAAAGAGTATATTGCCATGGTACATAATTGCATAATGGAAAATAATCCTCAAAATAATAATGGTAAAATAGCAAGTTCCTCAGTGGGATATTCTGATGTTGTAGGGAATTCCCTATTTATCAGTAGTGAAGGGGCCCTAATAAAAAATGAAATAACCAAAGTACTTATGAATATGACAGTTGTTGCAAAGGACAATAGTGGTAATTTACAGTATGCCTCAGAGAGACTTGGAGGGGATGGTTTTGAAGTCTTAGAAAAAAATACCCTTTATGAAAAGGCAGAAAATACTAAAA
>DQSV01000021.1 GCA_015663075.1 Methanothermococcus okinawensis
ATAATGTTCCCTTTGAAAAATCCATGGAGGATGCTGCTAAAAAGTTGGTGGAGATGGTAAAGGGCTATTAATGTATTGTATATTTAGTTAGAAATACAAGGTTTTAATAGATTATATCTCTCAGTGCTTAGGAGTTTTCAGGAATTTAGTCAAAAACATAATAATTCTTAAACCTACAATTTACAATAAAAAATAAAATAAAAATAAATAAAAAAATAAAAATAATTTAAAAAAAGTAACAATTAAATTAAAAAATAATTAATAAAGATAACCTAAATACTTAAGATAAAAGAAAATAAAATATTTAAAAAAATAATGAAAAGAAAATACTTGGAAAATAAATACTAAGAGATAAAGAGAGGCAAATACTTAAAAAGTAAAAATTCCCTAACACCATCTTCCCTCCCCCTACATTCTCTAAGTACTGGACGTGCAGAAGAAATCCTTTTAAGTGTTAGATTGCTATATTTATAATAAGTTTAAAATAATACGTGTTTTACAATAAATACTTAAAAAGTAGAAATCCCATACCCCCGCCCTCTCCCTCAACGCCCTCGAGTACTGGGAGTATAGGAGAAACTCTTAAGTAGTACTATACTTACAATAAGTTCAAAATATCAAAATATCAATGCCTGACTATAATGAAAAGTTTTTACTTTTTATTATTTATCTCTTTTTGAGCATTTTAGAATCTAAATATCTTTTTTGTTTTAATTATTTTTTATTTTTTTTATTTTATTAGTTGTTTATTAAATTTTTTATGATTTTTTTTTGAATTGTAGTTTTTATACTACATAAATAGTTTTTTTAGTGTTTGGACTAAATATTTAAATAATCAATACCGAATATTTAGAACATAAAAAAATAAAATAACGGTGAAATTTTGAAGAGGGATGATATTCAAAAGGTAATGATACTGGGCTCTGGCCCCATTGTAATAGGCCAGGCGGCAGAATTTGATTTTTCAGGCTCTCAGGCGTGTAAATCCTTAAGGGAAGAGGGCATATATACTATTTTAGTAAATTCCAATCCTGCAACAATTCAAACTGATACTGATATTGCAGATAAGATTTATCTTGAGCCCCTTGATGCCAAAATTGTGGAAAAGATCATAGAGAGGGAAAGGCCAGATGCCATACTTCCAACAATGGGTGGACAAAGTGGATTAAATCTTGCCATGGATTTACATAGTATGGGTATTTTGGAAAAATATGGTGTAGAATTACTTGGTTCAAATGTGGAAGTAATAGAAACCTGTGAAGATAGAAAACTATTTAATGATGCCATGGAAAGAATAAAGGAGCCGGTAACAAAATCCTATGCAGTAAATTCAATTGAAGAGGCATTTAAAGCAGTAGAAGAGATAGGATATCCTGTAATTGTGAGGCCTGCATTTACTTTAGGAGGGACAGGTGGTGGTATTGCCTACAATGAGGAGGATTTAAGAAGCATTGTGGAGAAAGGTCTTAATTATTCCATTATAAATCAAGTTCTAATAGATGAAAGTGTTCTTGGGTGGAGGGAGTATGAGTATGAGGTAATGAGGGACAGTAAAAACAACTGTATTGTAGTATGTAATATGGAAAATATTGATCCCATGGGGATACACACTGGAGAAAGTATAGTTACAGCCCCGGCTCAGACCCTTAGTGATGAAATGCATCAAATACTTAGAAATGCTGCCTTAAATGTTATAAGGCATCTATCCATTGAGGGAGGATGCAATATTCAATTTGCAGTTAATAAGGATATGACAGAATATAGAGTTATTGAGGTAAATCCAAGGGTTAGTAGAAGTTCAGCCCTTGCAAGTAAAGCAACAGGTTATCCCATTGCTAAAATAGCCGCCAAAATAGCCATTGGAATGACCCTTGATGAGATCAGAAATGATGTAACAAAGGAAACCCCTGCAGTATTTGAGCCCACTTTAGATTATGTTGTTGTAAAAATACCAAGATGGCCCTTTGATAAGTTTAGAACTGTTGATAGACACTTGGGAACTACTATGAAATCCACTGGAGAGGTTATGGCCATAGGTAGGACCTTTGAAGAGGCCCTTCAAAAGGCCATTAGAAGTTTAGATATTGGAAGATATGGATTAATTGGCGATGGAAAACATAAGGATTATACTAATGAGGAAATCAATGATATATTAAAAAATCCAACTGATGAGAGAATTTTTGTGATTGCCGAAGCCCTTGATAGAGGATGGACGGTTTCAGAGATATGTGAAATGACAGACATACATGAGTTCTTTATTAAAAAAATAAAGAGAATTGTGGATATGAAGAAGAAGTTAGAGGCTTTGTCTGATTTGATATAATGAGAAATAGTTATAAATTTGATTTATGGACTATAAATAATGAAATAATAAAAAAATAAAAAATTTAATAAACAACTTAATAAAATAAAAAATAAAAATAAATAGAAGGAAAAGGGTTTAAAAAGGAATTTATATATAAATCATCTCTCAAAAAGGATAAAAAGATAAGAGGATTAAAAGATATAAGGATTCTTAAAAGAATTTACTCCATAGAATATCTCTGAGAAGGGTATTTTAAAAAGTAGCAGAATTAAACCTACAAAAGGATCAAAGTTAAAAAAATTCTAACTTAAAAAAGTTAATAAAGTCCATATAATTTACAAGGGGTTTTAAAGATTCTTAGAATATAAAAGTTTAAGCATTATTTTACTTGATTATAATGGGAATTTAATAGGTGAAAATTATGGGAATAATGGAAAGGGAAAAGCTTAAAGAATTAATACTTGAATGCAAGATGCTCGGTTTTTCAGATGTTCAATTATCCAATTTATTGAATAAAGATGAAATGGAAATTAGGGCATTAAAAAAAGAGTTGGGTATTAATCCCCTATATAAAATGGTAGATACCTGTGCTGCCGAATTTGAGGCAAAAACTCCCTATTTCTATTCCTGCTATGAAAATATATTTTATGAGGGGGAGCAAAATGAAAGTAATCCTTCAAATAGAAAGAAAATAATAATCTTAGGTTCTGGTCCTATAAGAATAGGACAGGGTGTAGAATTTGACTA
>DQSV01000034.1 GCA_015663075.1 Methanothermococcus okinawensis
AGAACCATTATACTTTCTCCCCCTGGTTCCATTCTTCCAACCTGCATACCTGCAATGTTTATACCATACTCTCCAAGGAGCAACCCAACTTTACCTACCATACCTGGCCTATCTATATGTTTGATTATACATATTATGCCCTCTGGTCTAATATCTACACTGTATCTATTTATCTTCTTAATTACCGGCTTACCCTCAACAATGGAGCCTACAATAGATACCTTTTCTGATTTTCCCTTTGCTATTACCTTTATGGCCTTACCATACTCACTCTCTGATATAGTTCCCTCCACTATTCTTATATTTCTATTTTTTGCCACAGTAGGGGCATTTATTAGATTAACCCCTGCAAGTAGTATTGGAGATAGCATTCCCATCAAAAAGGATCTCTTTATTAATTCTGTATCCTCTCTGGCTATCTCACCAGCATATATCAACTCTATCTTTTCTATGGACTTATCAAGTAATTGTATTGTCATAAGGCCCATTTTCTCTGCAAGTATCATGTAGGGTTTTATTTTACCCATTTTCTCAGAGGGCACCATAGGAAGATTTACAACATTTTCAGCAGGTTCTCCCTTAAGTATTTTTACAACTTGCTCGGCAACTATTGTACCTGCACTCTTCTGGGCCTCTGCTGTAGAGGCTCCCTGATGTGGAGTTCCAATTACATTATCAAGAGTTAGTAGTGGATTATCCTTTGGAGGTTCCTCTTCGAAAACATCAAGTGCGGCAGATCTTATTTTTTTATTTTTCAATGCCTCATAAAGGGCCTTTTCATCTATTAGTCCTCCTCTTGCACAATTTACAATAATTGCATTGTTTTTCATTAAGGAAATCTGATCCTTACCAATTATATACTTGGTCTTTGGAGTTAATGGAACATGCAGTGTAATAAAATCACTAACTTTACATAATTCATTAATATCCACTAATTTAACACCCATACTATTTGCAACATCCTCAGGAATATAAGGATCATAACCTACAATATTCATTCCAAAGGATTTTGCTCTCTCTACCACCTGCTGGCCAATTCTACCTAAACCAATAACTCCAAGAGTTTTACCATAAAGTTCCAAGCCTTTAAAGGACTTCCTATCCCATTCTCCCCTTTTTAATGAGGCTGTGGCCTGAGGAATGTTTCTTGCTGCAGACAACATAAGGCCCATAGTCAATTCTGCTACAGAAATGGAAGAGGCATCTGGAGAATTAACAACAATTATTCCCAACTCTGTTGCATATTGTAAATCAACATTATCAACACCAACTCCTGCTCTTGCTATAATCTTTAAATTCTTGGCATTTTCCAAAACATCTCTTGTTAGTTTTGTTCCACTTCTAATAACAATTACATCAACATCCTTTATTTTTTCTTTTAACTCTTCAGGGGTTAAATCAGTTGCTATTTCAACATTGCCGACTTTATTTAATATTTCAATTGCATCCTCATGTATTCTATCAGTAATTAATATTTTTACCATAAAATCACTCCCTTTTAGAATATTTTCTAAGTAATATATCCATTTATAAATATTCATATAAAAAAATATTTGTAGGGCATATATATAGTTTAATATTAACAATATCAGGTATTTAACAAAATTAAATTATTGGTTATATCTACAATATTGGAGATTAAAGAATATATAAAATATAATATAATAAAAAAATTAAATAGTAAATTTTAATTATAATATTTATATACTATGATAATATACACAATAACATAAATTTTCCTTAATTTTTTATGGTTTATGAGAAATCAATTAATAGGCCTATTATACAAAAGATAGAGGATATTATGATTCAGATTACAGTTATACAGATAGATAATTATGGGCCATGGACTGTTACTCCAAATCCCAGGAGAGAAAGTGATTTACAGGCATTGCAATCGAGATTATATGGTGATTTAAGTCTTCAATTTGGGGCTCATAAGGGCCTTGTATTCTATACAAGATTTGATAATTTAATAGCCATTACCAATGGTATAGATATAGAAACCCATAAGAGAATACAGAATAGTATTAAGAATAGATATCCTATTACGATAAGTATGGGTATAGCCTCTGCAGAAACTCCCTATAAAGCCCAGAAACTTGCAACAAAAAAAATTCAAGAGCATGGTAGTGCCCAGGATGAATGCCGAAAAGAGATATTGGATTTTACAGACGATTTTGTTTTAGAGGAAGGTTATGTTCAATTAGCACATGTGGACATAAACAATATTACTTCAACATCAACAGATTTAAAAAATGCCTATGATACTTATATACAGGTTAATGAAGTTCAATTAATACTTATAAAAGAATTAAAAAAATATGGTGCCATGGGTTTTTTCATTGGAGGAGATAATTTTATGTGCCCCTGTAATGGTATGAGTGAAGATGATTTCATATCAATATTTGAGGATATAAGAAATGATACAGGTATTCAATTAAAGGCGGGAATAGGTATTGGAAAAACGGCAGAGGACGCATCCAATATGGCAGATATTGGATTGGAATTTATAAGGGAAGGAAAAACCACTAACAATTGCCAAGTATATACTTTGAATTTTGACAATTACAATATTAAGAAAAAACCTAAAAAAACCTTATGTCCAATTTAATGAGGTATCAAAAAAATATTAAAAATAAGTATAGTCCAAAAAAACAATTTATAATAAATAAAAGCCTTAATTCTAAAAAACTAAAAAATAATAATTAAAAAAATAATAAAGATATTAAATTATAATAAAATAAAAAAATAAGGAATAATTAAAATAGAAATAGATAACTTAAGATTATTAAAATGCCTAAGGGAGTAAAAACACAAAATTAAAAATTCCATTATTATTCTTCTTATGCTCCTAAGCACTGTAGAAAGAATGACTTCTTAGAAGGCTGACATTATGAACCTTAGTTTAAGGTAATGTAAAGGCATATTTATAGTAGAATTCTCTTTAGGCTGTTTTATCCTATTACAATATTTATATTATGGTTCTAAATTAAAAATATACGTTAGGCTTTAATAAAATTTATTAAAAGCAATTATTATTACCATAAAAAATGGTGAAATAATAGACAATGGAAAAAATTATAATTATATTATTGAATCTTGTGGGTATAAAAGAATAGTTCTGGCTCCAATGGCAGGGATTACCAATGGGGATTTTTGTAAAAAATACAGGGATTTATTTGGAATAGTTACCATTGGGGCATATAATTTGGATAATGCCACATTGTCTGCCAGTAAGGAGATTGCTAAAAGGGGCAGAAGGGAGTTTTTATATGATATATCCAAATTAAAGAAAGTTATAAAAAGGGATATACTTGAAGGAAAAAAAAGTAATTCCCTTGTTTCAGTGAATATCAGGTTCAAGGATTTTAATGAGGCAGAGGATACTATAAAGTTAATTGATAAATATGGAGACATAATAGAAATTAATTGCCACTGTAGGCAGAATGAAATTACTAAGTTGGGCCTTGGTCAAGAACTTTTAAAAAAGGAGAATAACCATGTTTTAAAGGACTTTTTAAAGGAAATTACTGAATTAAACCTGAAAACACCTGTGTTTTTAAAAATAAGGGCTAATTTTATACCTGTGGATGAGTTAATATATAATTTAAATAAGGTTAGAAAGTACTTTGATGGACTACATGTTGATTGTTTTAATCCAGGTAAGGATTACCCTGATTTAAACTACCTTGAAAAAATAAGGGAAAACTTTAAAGAAAAAATTATTGTGGGAAATAATTCTATAAACTCCATAGAGGATGGAAAAAATATGCTAAAATATTCTGATATGGTATCTGTTGCAAGATGTGTTTTAAGTAATAACGTCCACTGGATACCTGAATTTAATAAATATATCCTAAATAGGGAAATTGAGTAATACTATAACTTAAAAATTATTTATTTAGTTGTTAATTAAGGCTATAATAATATGAGATGTGCTAATTATTGCACTAAACCATAATGTTTATATATTGTAATGCTCTTTGTATATCTTGCTCTAATAATGAGAAAGCGGCCTTGATGTAGCCTGGTATCATACGGCCCTGCCACGGCCGATACCCGGGTTCAAATCCCGGAGGCCGCACTTATATGTTATATGAGTTAATAGAATATATGTTTAAAGTGCGCCAGTGGTGTAGCCTGGTATCACTCTGGCCTTCCAAGCCAGTAACTCGGGTTCAAATCCCGACTGGCGCATATTTTTGTTCCTTAATGAATATTTTTTATTTTTTTTATTGCTTGCTACTTTTTTACCATATTTATAAGATTTATTGTGGGGTTGTAGTGGCTATCTATATTTATCATTGCATATATCTATTAATTCATATACTTAAATATGTAATACTCTAAGCAATTACTAAATAAAAAGTAATATTAGAATATATATAATAGGAAAATAAAAATAACTATATAGTAAGGATTATAATATTCTATAATTTATCCTTAGTTTATCCTACTTTAATGACTCTGGTGATATTGTGAAAACAAAGGTAATAGTTCTCTCCGAAGATGCCAAGACTTCTCCTTCAAGATTATTTAGGTTCTTAAACTCATTGAATTATGATATAAAGGTTAAAGAAACTTGTTTTGGGGCTTATATTGAAGGAGAGGATAAGACTGTAGATGAGGTGGCTAATATTGTTAGAAATCTTGAAAAAAATAAAATTTTCTGTAAGGACAGAGGATATCCAATATGGGATAAAAGAGTTTGTAGGGCATTTAGGAGTGGAGGTCCCAGATTTGGATTCCATCAATTGGAAGCAGAGCAGAAAACTTTGAGATTAATTTCAAAGGGATTAAATGAAGTGGAAAAAGGAAACTTGGATGAGAGAGAAATTAACAATAAATATGAGGAAATAATAAATAAATATAAAAAATTGGATGTTGATAAATTTAAAGAGATAATGCTAAATACTCAATAAATCTAATAAAATTATTTACTCTTTTATTTTTATTTCTCAGGAAATTACATTATAAATTTTATATATTTACTAAATTAACTTAGAAAATATATTTTAAGGTGCTATTTTGAAGGGATATAAATATAGAAAGGGCGCAGAATTTGAAAGGGAACTAAAAAAAATGTTTGAAGAGGGAGGCTTTGCAGTGGTTAGAAGTGCCGGGAGTCATGGGGTGGATTTAATTGTGGGTAAAAAGGGAAAACTTTATGCACTAGAATGTAAATACACATCCAAGGAGAGATTCTATATTTCAAAGGATGATATAATTAAACTTATCGATTTTTCAGAAACCTTTGGAGCCCATCCCTATATTGCAATAAAAATAAATGGAGAGATATTATTTATAAATC
>DQSV01000035.1 GCA_015663075.1 Methanothermococcus okinawensis
AATTAAAATAAAATCATATATATATCTTTTATTTTCTTTATTTAACTTTATATAGTATTAAATTATATAATTTATAAGTTAACATATATGTTCGACAAAAAATATATTCAGTAATAAAATTCTAAAATAATTTTAAAAAGGGTGTTATATATGCTATTTAAAAAACTTTCCACTGTAGAAAGAGTTTATAATATTGGACTGGAAAAAAATTCGCTTTATAATATATTTGACAATATCACAATTTTTGTAAAGGAGGCTGAAGAGGATCTTATAAAACTGTATGACTTAAGGATACTAGAAAAAATACCTGTAAAGGATATTATGACTAAGAATATAATAACAATTAATAAGAATGACTCTATAGAAAAGTTAAAGGAATACATTGAAAGATATAGACACATGGGTTATCCTGTTGTAGATAATTCTGGAAAATTGGTTGGAGTAGTTACCTTTAAGGATTTGGAAAAGAAAAACAAAAAAACCATTAATGAAATAATGACTCCTAAGGATAAATTGGTGTTAATTCCTCCCGAGACTTCTGCATCAGAATCGCAAAAAATAATGGCAAAAAATGATATTGGAAGACTATTAGTATTGGATGATAATGGAGAACTTATTGGTATCGTAAGTAGGGGAGATATTGTAAGAACATACATAATATACAACAAAGGAACCTCAAGAATCCAGAGATGTTCAAGAATATCCAATTTTTACTTTTATGATGATAATAAAGTTGAAAAATTAAAAAAACTTGCAGATGATCTTATTATATTACTTGGGGGAAGGGACTATATTGTATCTAAAAAGGAGGAATACATTGAGATATTAACTAAGGATTGGGAACCCCTTGTTAAAATTATGGTATCTGAGGGAGAGATTGTAGATCATATATCCATAACAACAAAGGTGGTAAATATATTGGAAATGGAGATAATACGTGAAATACTAAAAAAAATAGATGAATATTCCTTTGAGGAGATTGTGCTAACTGATCATATAACTCTTATTGATGAAAAATCATCAATTCAGAGAATAATTACAGATGTTACATTATTTAAGGATAGTAAAAAAACCTTTGGAACCGTTACCATAAGGTCAGACTTTTAAATATGTCACCTATACAGATATTTATATATTAAAAATATTTATTAATATTGGTGAAATCATGTATGAGATAGTTAGATATGAAGGGGGGGTTTATAGAAATAATATATTTAAAGAATGGATTGAAGATATTGGCGGATTTATAATACAGGAGCATGTAATGCAATTGGATGTATATATGACAGTGGCATTACCCCAAAATGAAATAGAAAACTTTAAGGAAGAATCTAAAAAATATAAGGGAAAGGTAGTTGAAACTCCTTTGGCAGGGATAGAAATTGCAGTTGTGGCTCCCAGTTTATCAAGGCATCATCTTCCTCATACTGCATGTGATATATCAGAATACGTTAGAAGATTTGGGGCAAAGCCCAACATGATTGGGCTTGCCCATGGAGCAGGTAAGGCCATAAGTAGTATAAAAGAGAAAGAAAAAAGGCTGATTGAGGAGCATGATATTGCAGTTTATGTTATGGGTAATTTTGGAAGCTGTTTAAGGGATAAAACCCACCTATTTGATGTAGATATTCCTATCTTGGTAACAGGAGGACCTGAAGAATTGGATATTCCATACCCATATGTAGGAAATCTAGGAAGAAGGGCTCAGAGGTTAAGGCACAGTGAGGAGAGACAGGCTTTAAAGAAAATGATAGATAAAATTACAATGTTAATAAATAAAAAAAGGGAAGAACTTTCCTATGACCCCCCCATATTTCCTCCAGTTGTATTAAAGGACGAATTGGAAAAAAAATTTGATGAAATATATGATATTCTATCCCCAATGCCAATTGTTACACAGTTAGATGGACTAAGGATAAAATTGGATTATGATATCTATCATGAAAAAATAGAAAATTTAAAGGTTGGAAAATACCTATTAAAGGATATATGCAGTATAACAAGATCTGAGATGAAAAATTACATCTTAATTAAAATAAAACCAACTTCAGAAGTTATAAATGATTAATAAATTGGGGGGAATATATATGGAATCCTATGAAGGAGTATCCTTAGATGATACTGTAGAACTTCCAATAAAACCTGGAATTCCCCAGTCAGTCATAGTTAGAGTAATGGAAATTTGTGGAGTGGAGTATAAATTAAAAGATACCAATATGTTGGACAATAAATACCCTGTACTCTATGGAAGTAGAGAAAACATAGAAAATGCTAAGAAATATTTAAAATTATTTACAGAATCCAAGTTAGTATTAAGGGATATTGCACGATTGGCCAGGAGATTCAACACTGTGGCTAAAATATATACTGAGGACGATGATTTAAAATACATTATGGAGATAGTTTCTCAGAATGTTACAAATAGGGATAAATTAAAGATACTTGAAAAAGTTCCAGAATCTAACGAAGATTGTGAGACTTTGGATCTCTGTGGAAAGAAGATTTATGTTTATGTATGATATTTTTTAATAATCTTTAATTTTATTTAATAGGATTGATAATATGCACTATTCAACAATAGAAGTAGAATTAAAGGAACATACTCTAACAGTTGATAGGGGTTCTACAAAAACAAAAAGAAAATTTGCCTTTTTACTTGAGGAAGGGGATGTTTTATTGGAAAATAAAAAATTATTTGATGTACATGATGAGGTTGAGGTATTAATGGATTATAAATTTAATGATAAAAGCAAAAGGCCCAAAGAAGTAATTAATATTTATAAAATAATCAAAATAATTAAAAAATAAAATTATAAATTATAATCAAGAACATGATTTCTTAGACTCACATCCACAATATAAAAAAATAATTTGAGAAAAATAAAAATAATAATTAAATAACCTATATATAGAATTAATCTAACTCATAAGACATAAAGAAAATATTTAAACCATAAAATCTTTTAAAACATAAGAGAAGATAAAAAAAGTGGAAATCCCATCTATTAAATTATAATTTTTTATTTTTAATTTTATTTTATTTATTTTAAAATCTCATAATTAAATAATCATTATACATTATAGGTGTTTTTATGGATATAGAAGGAAAATTAACAATAATTCATGCTATTGGAGGAATATTATTTGGAATACTGGCCAATTATGTTTATAATTTAGGTTTTGGAATATTTAGTGGTGTTGCCACATTGCTATTTTTATTCCTGGGTCTTATAATAGTGGGGCATATATCTGCAATGGTATTTGGTAGCACAAGTTTAACTCAGAAACAATGGCTTGGATGTGGGGGTATGTCCTACTTTTTTATAGCAATTGTATTTTGGGTATTGGCATACAATGGTATTATATAATCTAAGAGTATAATGCAATAAAATAAAAAACAAAGGTGAATAAAATGCATTCCCCCCTGAAAAATATTAAATTATCCAAATCAAAGGAACTATTTAATGAGGCCCAAAAATACTTAGTAAAGGGAGTCAATAGCCCTGTTAGGTATTTTAAACCCTATCCCTTTTTTGTAGAGTGTGCAAAGGACTGCTATCTTTTTGATGTAGATGGAAATAAGTATGTAGACTATTGTCTTGCTTATGGGCCCATGGTACTTGGCCATGGAAATCCCAATATTATCAAGGCAGTGGAGGAACAATTGGAATTGGGAATTAGTTATGGGTGTCCCACTGAAAATGAAATTATACTAGCAAAGGAGATTGTAAAAAGAATGCCCTGTGCAGAGATGGTTAGATTTGTAAATTCTGGGACAGAATCTACCATGGGCGCCATTAGACTTGCCAGAGGAGTTACTGGGAAAAATAAAATTATAAAGTTTGATGGGGCATACCATGGATCCCATGACTATGTACTTGTTAAAAGTGGCAGTGGAGCCTTAACCCATGGAGTGCCAAATTCTCCAGGTATTCCAGAGGAGACTACAAAGAATACCATATTAGTTCCCTTTAATAATGAGGATGCTGTTAAAAGGGCTATATTGGAAAATAAAGATGAGATAAGCTGTATTATTCTTGAACCTGTAATGGGCAATATTGGATGTATTCCTCCAAAGGAAGGATATTTAGAATTTTTAAGAGAAATTACTATTGAAAATGATATAATTTTAATATTTGATGAGGTAATTACTGGATTTAGGCTATCTCCTGGAGGAGCACAGGAATACTATGGAGTTATTCCAGATTTAGCCACCATAGGTAAGATATTGGGAGGGGGATTTCCAATAGGGGCCATTGTAGGTAGAAAGGATATTATGGAAAATCTTTCGCCAAATGGGCCAATATATCAGGCAGGCACATTTAATGGAAATCCAATATCCATTGCAGCAGGTATAGCAACATTGAAAAATCTTAATAGTGAATTTTACAATGAAACCTTTAAATCCTCTAAGAAAATAAGTGAATTTATAAGGGAATGTGCAGATAGAAACAATATTCCAAATCAAGTGCATAACATAGGCTCCATGTTTCAGATATATTTCAATAGTTATGAAGTTATGGATTATGAAAGTGCCAAAAGAAGTGATACTGAGAAGTTTATGGAGTATTTCTATGGTCTTTTGGATAGGGGAGTATTTATAGCACCTTCACAATTTGAATGCTGTTTTACATCCATAAAACATGATAATGATATAGTGGATTTAACCTTAAATGCCATTGAAGAGGTATTTAAAGAATTGTAATTGTAGTTAAAGGTATAATCTTAACTTCAGTTTATAAATAAAAAATTAGTAAGAATAAAACATTAAAAACATTAAAAAGAAAAATACTTTTAAGTCCATCTAATTTAGCCTAATATGAAGTTTATGATGTTATTCTTTAGGGAGAATTACCCAGTTCTTCCAGTGCTTAGGAGTATGAGGGTATAATAAGGAGATTTTTAATTTCTATATATTTTCATTCTTAAGTATTTTTAAATTTTAGATTTTTTTATTTTTATCTTAATTTATTTTATTTTTTATTTTTATATTTTTTTATGAAAAAATAAGAATAAATTCCTGTAAGAGCCAAAGCAATAGCGGATATTTTATACATATTGGATAGCCCAAAAAGATCTGCAAGAAATCCAAGAAGTATAGCGCCTAAGAACATACCAACATTTAAACTTGTGGTAAATAAACCCATGGCCATTCCCTTTTTTTCGTTATCTATATCCTTCATGGCCAGGGAATTTATAGCAGGACTACACATGGCTCCACCAATTGCCAATATTTCCAAGGCAATAAACATCCATATAAAGGGGGAGAAAATGGAAGAGAATGTTATAAGTGAATTGAGCATAGATACCATATAAAGTCCCAATGCTCCCAATAATAATCCCCCATATAATGTAAAGTTTCCATATATAGTACTGCTATCAAATATCTTTCCAAATTTTTTCTGAAGGGCTCCCGAAGTCAAATTAGTTGAGGCTATTAGGATTCCGATCTGATCCAATCCCATATGGAAATTAGAGGCATAAATGGCTAGGTAAGCAATTATTCCAGTACTAACAATAATATATAGGGTGTTTATAGTGCAGGCAAATAAAAAACATCTATTCTTTAAAAACTCCAAAGAGAATGATTTTTTATTGGAGGGTTTATTGTGTTTCACTATTAGTTTTGAAAGATATGTAAAACTCCCATCCTTATTCACCCTTATATTCTTTAACTTGAAATAACATATTATGAAGGATATAAAACTCAATAAACCACAGAAATAAAAAGGGGCTTTCATACCATAATACTCTGCCATTATACCCCCTATTAATGGTCCCATTGAAAATCCAAGGGATACTGCAGAATTAAATAATCCCATGTATTCTCCAAGTTTTTCCTTAGGTGCCACTGTGGCAACATAGGCTCCCGCCACTGGGTTTATGAATGAGGAGAATATTCCATTGAGCGTTCTTAATATCATCAATTGAAACACTGAATTAACAAAGGGATACATAATCGTAAAAACCCCATAAAAAAATGTACCTATTAGTAGAAATATTTTTTTACCATATTTATCAGAAAAATAACTCACTGGTATTTGAGCAATAGTCCTTGCTATTGCAAAGGAACCAAAAATAACACCAATTTCAAAATTTGTAGCTCCAATTGATTGGGCATACTTTGACATTAATGGGGCAATTAAACCAATTCCAAGCATGGTTATAAAGGACAATAACCACAGTATAATTACAGATTCCATAGGATTATGAATATCCTTCAATATACTCACCAGTTTTATTAACTATTTTTATAATATGGGAACATACTTTGCCTTTTTAAAGGGTATATTAATTCATTGATATATATTATTATAATTGAGATAATATTCATGGATTATAATTCTCCATAAAATAAACCATATAATAATCTTTTAAAATTACATAATATAGCAATTCTACTTAAAAGATTTCCTTTGCACTTCCAGTGCTTAGGGATGTATAGGGAGAAGGGGAGGTCGTGGTAAGAAATTTCTACTTTTTAAGTATTTACTTTTCTTTTATCTCTTTAAGTATTTTATTTTCCATTTATCTTAGATTGGGATTATTTTATTATTATATTTTTAATTTTTTAAAATAATTTATATAATTATTGTTTTCTTAAGTTATTTTTTTATTCATTTATTAAATGATGTAAATTGCAGGTTTAGAAAATTATGTTCTTGACTATAATTTTGTTAATAATAATATTTTTAAATAATTTAATAAAAAACTATATATATTATATCACAGGTAATTAACTATAATGATTAATAATGATAAATATCTCATACAACAAACATGTGAAAATTATTTAGGGTAATTTTAATTTAATATTATTTTGGTGAGATTATGAAAATTGAAGGGGATTTAAAAAAAATAGTATCACCGTTATTAAAATTAAAAAACTTAAAAATAACGGGAAATTTAACCATAGGAGAGGACCTAAGTGACGTAAGAAATGAGACAGTACTCAAAGGCCCCACTCCAATGCCAAAGATAACAGATTTAAGATATTGGGATTTTAAATTATTGAAAAGATATCCTCCATTTTACATGCCAATATGTGACATGTGTTGTCTATGTACCTTTGGAAAGTGTGATTTAAGTAAGGGTAAAAAGGGAGCTTGTGGCTTAGATATAAAATTACAGCAGTCCAGAATGGTTCTAATAGCCTGCTGTATTGGAACTGCCTGTCATGCTGGACATAGTAGGCATCTTGTACATACCTTGATAAAAAAGTTAGGGAGAGATCATCCAATAAGTTTTGGCAATAGTATAGAGATAAATGACCCCATAATAAGAACTATTACGGGAATGAGGGTAAAAACCCTTGGAGATTTAGAGAAAGTTTTGGATTATTGTGAGAACCAATTAACTCATTTACTATCTGCTGCCCATACTGGACAGGAGGGGAGTATCTTAGATTTTGAGAGTAAATCATTCCATGCAGGGATGATTGATGATTTAGCCAGAGAAGTTGGAGATATAGCCCAAATTGTTGGATATAATATGCCCAAGGGAGATATAGACGCTCCATTAGTGGATATGGGTATTAAATGTGTGGATAAAAATAAACCAGTAATTCTATGTATAGGCCATAATGTAGTGCCCAGTGTTTCTATAGTGGATTATATGGAAGAAAAGGGGTTGGAAGAGGATATAGAATTATGCGGAATATGTTGTACTGCAATAGATGTCACAAGATACAATCAGGATGCAAAGATAATAGGGCCCCTATCAAGGCAACTTATGTTTATAAGGAGTGGTGTGGCAGATGTGGTGGTAGTAGATGAACAGTGTATAAGGTTGGATGTTATGGAGGAGGCCAATAAAACTGGGGCTGTGGTAATTGCCACAAATGAAAAAATGTGCTTAGGATTAGAGGACTTATCCCATTTAGGAGAGGATGAAATAATAGGAAGAATATTGAGGGAAAGAGCAGGGTTAATATTGGATGAAAATAAGGTTGGTAAGGTGGCCGTTGAACTTGCAAAGATAGTATACAATGAAAGAAAGGATATGAAAGAAAAATCCCTGCCTCTTTTAGAGGAGGTAAGATCCATTGCAAATAAATGTACAGAGTGTGGTTGGTGTGATAGAGTATGCCCCAATTCCTTCAGCATAATGGAGAGTATAATAGAGGCCAAGGAGGGCAAATTTGATAAACTTGCAGACCTATACAAAATATGTTATGGTTGTGGAAGATGTGAAAGTGAATGTGAAAGGGACTTACCCTTAGTTTCCATGATAACCAAAGTGGGGGAAATGTTCCATAAAGATTTAGAATTTAGAATGAGGGCGGGTAGGGGCCCAATACAGGATGTTGAAATTAGAAACGTAGGTGCTCCAATAGTATTTGGAGATATTCCTGGAGTGGTTGCATTTGCAGGCTGTACAAACTATCCCAATGGAGAGGAAGAATTGGCACTTATGGCAAAGGAATTACTTGAGAGAAAGTATATTGTAATGGCCACTGGATGTGCCGCAATGTCCTTGGGTATGTGGAAGGATAAGGATGGAAAAACCCTATATGAAAAATATCCTGGAGAGTTCAGGGCTGGAGGTTTGATTAATATAGGATCCTGTCTCTCAAATTGCCATGTAAGTGGAGCCGCCATAAAGATTGCAAACATCTTTGCCAAGATGCCCTTAGAGGGTAACTTTGCCGAGATTGCAGATTTTATATTACATAAAGTAGGAGCCGTTGGAGTGGCCTGGGGGGCCATGAGTCAGAAGGCTGCAACAATTGCCACAGGATTTAACAGATGGGGAATACCTATAATAGTTGGACCCCATGGAATAAAGTACAGAAGGCTTTATTTAAGTGATGGGGGGGACTTTGAGATATATGATAAAAAACTTAAAAAGCCCATGAAAATAGATCCCACTCCAGAACATTTAATAACTGCTGCAGAGAGTTTTGAAGAATGCCTCTGTAAAATACCTAAGTTGTGTATGCGACCAAATGATGTAAGTAAAGGAAGGAGTATGAAGGTATATCACTATGTATCTCTGTATGAAAAGTACTTTGGTTGTATGCCCCCAGATCTTGAAAAATTCATAAGAAATGAGGCAGATATTCCATTTATGTTAAAGGACAAAATAAAAGAATATTTAAATGAGAAAAATTGGGAACCTAAGAAAGAATTACCAAGGGAGCCCACATTATTACCTTAAGTAAGATCATATATACAATAATTATGACGTATTACAATAAAAATGAAATATATATTTAAAAATAAAAATTTTATCTTAAAAAATTATAATATTAACAATAAAAATATAAGATGATAACGAGTCATTAAATAAATAAAACGTCATAGAAAACCATATAAAAAGATAGAAGCCCATAACTAAGACAAAAAGTTCTTAAAAGACTTTGCTCCATAGTAAGGAATATTTTAAAGTTGTTAGGAGATAAGTTTAAGTGGCATTTATTTAATCATAATAAAAAAGGATAATAATAATTGTAAATAATTATTATTTATTAAAATTAATTTAAATTTTTAGTTAATTTTTTAATAGATTTAACAATTAAGGTGGAAATGTGTTGGGTAGAAATATACCATATCAACCTACGGCAGGGACTAATTTAAACCATGCTGAACTTGTAAGCACTAAAATAGCCGTAAATATGGTTAAAAGAAGTAAAAACCCCCTATTAATATTAGGACAAAACGGTGGGAAGGCCAGTAAATATTTGGAGGACTTAAATATCAAAAAGATATATACTCCAAGAGATATGAACCTATTGGATGCCATGAAAAAAATAGCAAAGGAAAAAAAACATGACTTAGTTTTGTTTATGGGTATAAAGTACTATTACTTAGCCCAGGCCATATCCTATTTAAAGCACTTCTCAGATACCACAACAATGACTCTTGATGGTAGATATCATCCTAATGCCAACTATTCCCTTCCAAACATGGAAGATACAGAGCATATTGAAGCAATAAAACGTTTTAAAATGTTATTAAGTAATCCTTAAGGTGAGATTCATGAATCCAAAAATAATAGTACTTGACCCCTCTAAATGTTCTAAGTGCAATGACTGTATAGTCAAGTGTGAAGAGATACATGGTATAACAAGAGTAAAAAAAGCCGAAGGCATACCTGTATTTTGTATGCAATGTGAAAATGCTCCCTGCATGAATATTTGTCCAGTAGATGCAATATATTTAAAGGATAATATACCCATTGTAAATAAGGATAGGTGTATAAGTTGCAGTATGTGTGAAATTGCCTGTCCAATTGGAGCCATCTATACAAAGGAAAGGGTTGCCCATAAGTGTACCCTATGTTTGGATGTGGATAGAATTACCCCAGCCTGTGTTGAGGCCTGTGGAGATAATGCCTTAAAATTAATATGTGATGAATGTTTGGAAACTATTAAAGAACCTAAAAGAAGAAAATTAATAAAATTATTGGCAGAGGAATGGAGTGAAGGAATTTAATTTATATTATTGATTTAATTTTATTATTTTTTAATATAATTTTATTTTAAGTTATTTTATTTATTAGTTATATCTTTTCAATTACTAATATACCATTACCTAAGGATTCCTGTTTAAAGTCGTATCCCATTAATTCTAACATATTTATTATTTCCTGTTTAGAATAGTATTTTCTAAAGAATTTGTTCAGCCTATTATAAAACTCAAATAGTTCAACATTTATACCTTGCGCCAAATCTGTAAAGAACTCTTCTGCAATGAACAATTTTCCTCCTGGACATAATGCATCCATCATCTTTTTAAGAAATACCTTTGGTGGATCCACATAATTTAATGTATAGGTACATAAAACATAATCATACTTATTTTTGATTATTGCATCTCTGAAATCCATATTTTTTAAAACCACTCCACCAATATTCCATCTTTTTGTCCTAATTTCGGCTATTTTTAATAAATCCCTGGAGATATCTATACCAGTATATTTCCCCCTTGGGTATATCTTAGATACATAAAATTCAGGAGACCTTGATCCACATCCTACATCCAATATATAATCCCCATTATCTAAATTTAAATACTTGGCGGCTATATTTCTACATGATTTCAAATAGGATGTATTCAATATAATATCCCAAATATCAGCATCATCTATGAAACTAAGTAAAATTTTTGGGTGATTATATCCAATAAGAGCATATTTAGACAATTTAGACATATAATCATAATTTATAGAATAATCTTCCATAAATTTGTCATATTCAGGATGTTTTATAACTATTTCTTTATCCATATTTAATTCTAAGGTATCGTCATCATTTTGATATAGTATCCCCAAACTTATGGCCGTCTTTACATAATTAGTAAGAAAATCACTGTTGGGGTATCCCAAAAGTGAATTTATCTCATTTATTTTTGGTTTATATTTATTTATTACCCCATATATTCCAAAGTCCATGCCCTGTTTAAAAAATGCCACCAATAATTCATTACTTAAATATTTTATTGTAAAATCCATTGATTCAATTAATTTGAATACATCATCAGTTTGATATTCATATTCATAATTACTTTTTCCAAATATTTTTTGAATATCATGATTTAAGTCAATATCCATGCCCATCACCTTCTACCTATTTGATCATAATCTTTTAGGTATTCAACGACATTTCTTCCATAATCTGTAATGGTGTATATTTTCATACCTGCTTCATCAATACATTTTACAAGTCCTAACTCAATTAATGAATAATTCCCATTGTATCGAGTACCCATTCCTTTCAAACACCCCAATACATTACTGGGATCTGAATTTACCCATCTCGATAATTCAGATAGATAAACACCTTGAGGATAAATCTTATATAAAAAATATAAAATTTTTTTTCGCAATTTACTTTTATTTAGTGATCTCAATATTGTGGGATTAATA
>DQSV01000029.1 GCA_015663075.1 Methanothermococcus okinawensis
AAATACTCCAACTCTCATTAATAAGTAATAAAAATAATTAAAATAAAAATTATAAAAAATAAAATATTTTTATTTTGAAAGGGAGGATTGCACAAAAATTAGAAATCCTATATTACTCCCTTAATGCTCCTAAGCACTGAGAGAAAGGCAGTCCTTTACAGGAGTTTTTGGGAAAGATCCATATTATGTTAAGATAGGATGATTGAGATAGAAACAGATATTTTAAAATTTTAAAAAAATGCATCCCTAAAAAGAAGTAAATATATAAAAAAGTAAAAATCCCACTATTAATGAAAGTTCTAATAATCTAAAACAGACTTAAAGTATTTCTCTTTATTTTTATCTTATTTATTGTTTTTATCATTGTACTTTTGTTTTATTATATTTAAATTTACAAATTAATTGAAATTTTATATATAATATTATATTGGGTGGTATATTGGAAGATTATTACATAGATAAAATATTAAACATTGGAGAAAAAAAGGACTTTGAGGTGGATATTTTTATATCCTACTCTGAAAATTTAACCTGTGAATTAGATGGCGATAGTTTAGATTCCATTCAACAAAGTAATAATTTTGGTATAGGGGTTAGAGTTATAAAAGACAATAAAGTGGGATTTGCGTATTCCACTAAACCTGGAGAGGAAATAATATACAAAGCCATGGAGAATCTTGTATTGGATGAATATACCACTATCCCTGAACCTACAAAGGACCTTCCCAATCCTAAGGGCATTTTTCATAAGGATCTATTAAATATAGAAGAGGAGGAGATTATAGAGGACTTAAATGCCATGAAAAATATATTGATTGAAGAGGAGATTACCGTTACTGGAGGTTCCATAGATAAAGTATATTCCCAAAATAGAATAGTAAATTCAAAGGGACTGGATATTGAAGAGAAATTTACCTATTACTCTGCATCGATTTCAGGGATAAAAAATGGAGAAACTGCCTATGATTATCTAACAAGGACTCATGTATTCGATGTTAAGCAACTAAGTAATAATGTTGTGGAATTACTGTCCTTGCCTAAAAGTACCAAGATCCAATACGAGGGAAATATATTATTAACTCCAAGAGTATTAGGTTCTCTTTTAACCTATACCCTCCTGCCTTCATTTAATTCTGAAAATATTCAGAGAAATAGATCCCTATTAAAGGGTAAACTTGGAGAGGAAGTATTTGGAGAGCATATTACCATAGTGGATGATGGTACCCTAAATAAGGGCCTATATTCCAGTAAGGTAGATGGGGAGGGCACTCCAAGAGAGAAAATAACCTTAGTAGAAAAGGGAATCTTAAAAAACTATCTTTATGACATAAAGAGGGCAAATATAGAAAATAAAAAATCCACAGGACATGGAGTTAGGGATTACAATACCTTACCAACCATATCTCCCTCTAACATAATAATAGAACCAAATGATAAATTGGATAATTATAATGAATATCTATGTGTAAATGGACTTATTGGATGCCATACTTCCAACCCAATAACTGGAAACTTCTCAGTGGAAATATTCAATAGTTATATTGTAAAAGATGGGGAAAAAATACCCATAAAGAAGGGAATGTTATCTGGAAATATGTTTGAAGTACTTAAAGGAGCCCTCCCTATGGATGATGTAGATCAACGTGGAAGATATCTATCTCCCTCAATAATGATGGAGGGAAAAATAATATTATAAATTTATAAAATAATGAAATTTAAGATATATTTTTATACTATATAATCTATACCTAAGGTATTACTCTTTTTTGGCGTCTTAGGTATTATTCTTTTTGGTTTATCGCCACTACCAAATATACTTGGGGACTTTACCCCTGTAACTATTGCCATTACCCTTAAACATCCCTTCATTGAAGGATCCTGCCTTGCCCCCCATATTACATTGGCATCTTCGTTAATATTCTTGGTAATTTCTTCACCTATTCTTACAGCTTCATCAATTGATAAATCTGGACCTCCTGTAATATGTATTAGTGCCCCTGTAGCACCCTCATAATCTATATCCAAGAGAGGACAACTCATGGTATCCTTAACTACCTTTTCCACCCTATCTCCTTTGGTGTTAGAATCTACCTCTCCAACACCAATCATTGCCACTCCACCATTGGACATAACTGATTTTACATCTGCATAATCTATATTAATTAAACTTCTTTCGCATATAGTTTCAGTGATACCTTTAACAGCACTGGCTATTATCTCATCTGCTACCTTAAATGCATCATTTATTGGTAAATTGGGCACTAATTCAACGAGTTTATTATTGTCAATTACAATTACAGTATCGCAGGATTCAGTTAGTTGTTCAAGACCTTCATCTGCCTTCTTCAATCTGGCTCTCTCTATTTTAAAGGGATAGGTTACTACCCCAATAACTATGGCACCATGTTCTTTGGCTATCTCAGCCACAACTGGTGCAGAGCCAGTTCCAGTTCCTCCACCCATTCCTGCAGTAACAAATACTAAATCTGCATTTTTTAAAACATCCTCCAATACATTCTTTGCCAATTCAGCGGATTTTCTCCCTATTTCAGGATAACCTCCTGCACCAAGTCCCCTTGTTAATGTTGAGCCAATTAATATTCTCTTATCGGCATTTATATGCTCCAAGTGCTGTTTATCAGTGTTCAGTGCTATGGTTTCTGCTCCACTAATCCCCATTTCTGTAAGTCTATGAACTGTATTGTTCCCTGCACCGCCGCATCCTACTACAAGTATATTTACCTTTCCAATATTGTCATCTAATCTATGTCTATCACTTAGTTGTTCATTATTTTTTGATAATGCTTCATTAACAAGTCTCATAATTATCCTCCATGTATAAATTAATAATCATATTATTTGTTGTAAAATGCAATATAATATTATACAATCTATTTAACATTATACTAACAATCATTTAATATTAATATCATTTTTGTATTAAATACTTTTGATTTATAGACATTTAAATTTTGGATATATTTAAATTTTTTTAATGTATCAATTTAACGACCTCTGCAATTTTTTTACCTAAATTTTTAGCAGTGTCTATTCCAATATTATCTTCCTTACAATCTTCCACTTTACCCCCTACACCAGTGCCCCCATAATGGGCAGTGGGTTCGCTATCTCCCACAACAATCATGGAGTGTATTAACATGAAGTCATGAATTTGTCTTATAGTGGTTTCCTGCCCTCCATTTCTTGAGGCCCCAACGGATATGGCTCCACCAACTTTATTTTTTAATTTAAAGCCCCTTCTACAAGGCCTAGATCTATCAAAAAGTATTTTGGTTTGAGCACTAACTCCTCCAAAATATACTGGAGAGCCAATAATTATGCCATCTGCCTCTTCCATTTTTTTAAGTATTTCATTAACATCATCCATTATGACACATTTCCCTTCTATTTTACATACATCACAGGCTATACAGGGATTTAACTCTTTATCGGATAACGAAATAAACTCTGTTTCAATACCTTCATTTTCGGCAGATTTTAGGGCTTCTTTTACTAAAAATGAAGTATTTCCACTTCTTGGAGATCCACATATACCTACAATTTTCATATTACCACCATATTAATTTATATATTTTTATTATGGTTAAATACATAACATATCATTATATATATTTAATTCTATATTTTTATATTTATTTATCTCCGGCGGTGTTAAATTAAATCTAAGGGTTTTTATGTAATATATTAACAACATCACCTATAACTATTACTCCAGGGGGTCTAATATCATTTTCCTCTACCTTTTTTACAATATTGCCAAGGGTTCCCCTTATTATTTTCTGATTTTCCTTAGTGCCATTGGTTATTATGGCCACAGGAGTATTTTCACTTCTACGGGGATTTTTTAATAGTTCATCAACATGATTTTTTAAATTACTAATCCCCATAAGTATCACTATGGTATCACTATTTAAATCCCTTAATTTAACTTGTTTTTCCTCTTTATCTTCTGCTTCATGTCCTGTGACTACTGTAAATGAGGTAGATACTTTTCTATGGGTTAAAGGAATATTTGCAACCTCCGGGACCGCTATTGCCGATGTTATTCCTGGAACTATCTCATAGGGTATACCATATTTTTTTAAATATAATACTTCCTCCCCACCTCTACCGAATATATATGGGTCTCCTCCCTTTAATCTTACAACGGTTTTATTCTCTTTGGCTTTTTCAACCAATATTTTATTTATATCCTCTTGATTGTAGGAATGCTTTCCCTTTCTTTTACCAACATATATTAATTCTGCATCTGCTTTTGCATTTTTTAATAAGTTTTTTCCGATTAAATCGTCATAAACAATTACATCAGCATTTTTTATTGCATTTAGGCCTTTAATGGTTATTAACTCTTCATCTCCAGGTCCTGCACCTACTAATATTACCTTCATTTTTTCACCATTTATTTAAAAAAATAAAAATTAATAATAAAAAAATAATAAAATAAAATTATTCATAAAAATAAATAAAAATATTATAATATTATAAATAATTTAATAGATATAAAATATTTATATTTAACAAATGCTAAAAATACTTGGATTTATTTTTTTAAATGGAGATAGTATGAAAATAGTAGGTCTAAGGAATTGTGATATAACAGAGGAATTATTTAAATTAAACCTACCCTTCCAAATACTCAATGGAGATTTAATTGCCACAGAGAAACATATTCTTCATGCCATAAATCAGGCAAAATCCAAAGAACCTATTACAAAGAGTTTTTGGATGGAGATATTAGTAAGGGCATCTGCACAGAGGCAAATATCCAATGCCATAGAGGTTATTGGAGCAAAGGTCGGTAAAGGGAGAAACATCTGCATAGTATGTCCAGATGATGATGCTTTAAATAAAATTTTAAAATATGTGGGTGGAGAGATTGATAATTCAGTTTTGGAATTAAACCCTAAAAAGATTGAAGAGATTAAAAAAATATATAATATTAAGGGGTCTTGTGAATATGATAGTAAAAATAATACCCTAAATGAGGAATATAAAGAAAATTTAATTAAAAGAGTATGTGAAAAAATAAGTCTTATTGAAATACTTTAAAAAATAAATAAAATAAACAAAAAATAATAATGATAATTTTTATTAAATAAGGGATATTATGATAATCAAAAAAATAAGTAATTTAAGTGATGAGGAAAGGGATAAAATACTCAGTAGAAATAAAATAAACTTAGAGAATATATTTCCAACAGTTAAAAAAATATTAGATAGCATAAAAAATAAGGGGGATGAGGCATTAAGGGAATTTACAAAAAAATTTGATGGAGTAAATATTGAGGACTTTAAGGTTTATGAGGATGAAATAGAAGAAGCTTACAACAAAGTGGATTACAAAGTAATATCCGCCATAGAGCAGGCCCACGAGAACATAAAAGTATTTCACGAGATGCAATTTAAACACCTTAAGGAGTGGGAAATGGAAAGGGATGGAATAAAAACAGGGCAAATAATAAGGGCCATAGAAAAGGCAGGTTGTTATGTACCGGGGGGAAGGGCATTTTATCCATCAACTGTACTTATGAATGTAGTTCCTGCTAAGGTAGCAGGGGTTAAAAAGATTGTTGTAGTATCTCCTCCAAACGGAAAGGAGGGAAATCCTGCTACCCTTATAGCCTCCAACATAGCAGGAGTTGATGAGTTATATAAGGTAGGGGGAGCCCAGGCCATAGGGGCCTTAGCCTATGGTACCGAAACAGTACCCAAGGTAGATATTATAGTTGGACCTGGAAATATATATGTACCAGCAGCCAAAATGTTAGTTTATGGAAGTGACGTAACAATAGATTTTCCAGCAGGACCTTCGGAAGTATTAATAATATGTGATGAAGGGGCTAACGAAGAATATGTGGCTATGGACTTTTTAGCCCAGGGGGAACATGATCCTAACTCTTCCTGTATAATAACCACTACCTCAAAGGAAAAGGCCCTTTCCATAAAGAAAAAAATTATGGATTTACTAAATAATAGGAAACGTGCAGATGTAATAAAGGAATCCCTTAAAAACTCTGCAATACTATATGGTGACATCTCAGAATGTATTAAACTATCAAATGAATATGCCCCGGAGCATTTAGAAATAATAACTGAAAATCCAAAGGAGATTTTAAAGAATATACATAATGCAGGGAGTATATTCCTTGGAAACTATGCCCCTGTACCAGTTGGGGATTATGCAACAGGGACAAACCATGTTTTACCCACTGGAGGTTGTGCAAGAATGTATTCTGGATTAAGTGTGGATACCTTTGTGAAAAAAATTACAGTACAGGAATTAACAAGAGAGGGACTAAATAACATATCCGATATAGTTATAACTCTCGCTGAGGTTGAGGGACTATACAATCATGCTGAAACTGTCAAATGTAGGCTATTAAAGGAATAATTTTAAGTAATACTTTATTTTGGTGATAGCCTATGATATTGTTAAAATTTTATAAGAATATCTTTATACTAGTAATGGGGCTACTAATTTTTGGATATTTCCTTAATTTCATGGATAATAATCCTACCTTTTATAAAATTATGGGGCTACAAAATAGCAATACCAATGATATATTAAATGTATTTAATGTTAATAAGTATGTTGAATACTCTAAGGAATCATTGAATCTCACTGAAAAGATTCTCAATAATGGAATGACAATATCAGACAATGCATCCCTCAATAATAGTAATAGTACAGAGGAAATTAATAAACACATGGAAAAATACAATGCCATGTTGGATGAAGTCATAAGTATGATATCACAATAGAAAGTTTTATTTTATTTTTTTAGTTATAGTTAATAAAATCTGCCCATTTAACATAATTTAATTTATTACAATAATTTTTAGATTATAATGAATTTATAAAATTTATAACTGATAAATATCTGTCTTCTATTCTTTTAAGAGTATTCAATTCATATTTATGAGTTTTTAGAACTAATTTAAGGCCATTATTGTAGTTATTATAGATATTATTTATTTCATTAATTCCATTTTTACAATTATTATATTTATTTGTCATATAATCTGGAATTATAGGAATGCCTCTATCAGATATTGGAATACCCAAATCAACTACAATTTTTTTTATAAATTCACATTTTGGATTAACATAAATTTCCCTATTGTATTTGATGGACTTAATATATTCCTTTTTCTCATTTATTTTCTCAGAATAACTTTTTATTTTTTCAGGAGTCCCTATATTCAATTTATTTAATTTATTTATACTTTCAATTAGATCATCAAATGTAGCTGAGATTATTTCAAAAATAGGGTAGGGATTTAACCTTTTAACCTTTTTTTCATATCCCTTTGAGATAATCATTAAATCATAGTTTTCCTTTAATTTATTATTGTAGGGATTAATTATATCATAGTTTTTTATGCCAATATTCTCTGCAATGTCTCTATACATCTTAGTTATTCCTATCTTTGTAGGGGATTTCATAGAATATCACTATTTAAAAGAAGTATTACACATTTTTGCCTTTAATCCCAATTCCTTAATCATTTTAAGTACTTCTCTTAAATTTCCAGTTTTTGGATTGCCAACCCCCTTTATATTCATAGGGTGATTATCAGGAATTACTGTTGCTATATTACTGGCACCTCCCATAAGTGCAAATTGTATAAGTTCAGGCCCTATTGTGGGAGTTGGAGAGGTTATTCTAATATTGGGAAACATTAATCTAACTATTGCAATGGTTTTTCCCTGCTCCAATGAGGGACATTTTGGATGATTTTCCATAGGGGTGCCAGGATATGGATTAAATCCCATAATAGGAATCTCATCTACTCCTAACTCTTTTAAAAATAGGAGATGATTTACCCTATCCTCATAACTCTCCCCAACTCCTAAAAGTAAGCCTGAAGATAATTCTACACCATGTTTTTTAACTAACCTACAAACCTCTATTCTATCTTCTAAATTCTCTCCAGGTTTAATTTTTTTGAATAATTTAGTATTTGTAGTTTCTAAATTACAGCAGATACAATCTATGTTGTATTCCTTCATCTTTATTATGGATGCCTCAGTTAAATCGGCTCCAGCATTTACTAAAACCTCTAAGTTTGTATTTTCCTTAACTATTCTCAAGGCCCTTAGAACCTCCATTCCCCCATACCCATGGGCCGAAGAACAACTTACTCGACAAATACCACTTTTCTCTATGGCAATGGCTGATTTTTTAATATACTCATCTGAGATTTTGAATGGCTCATAGTATCCATTTTTAGAGGTTCCTGCTGCAAAACCGCAGTATAGACATTTTGGATTTACTTTACAAATATTTGTTATATGTATTGTTGAAGTAATCTCTATTTCTCTTTTAAAATAATCCCTAACCCTTGAAGCCAAATAAAAGAGTTTTAAATAATCCCTCCAATGGGATATTTTAAAAAGATTTAAGGCGTCCTCTTTTGATAGTAATCCTTCATTTAGGGCAACTTCTCCATCTTTTAATCTTTTAAAATTCCTCTCCACATGGGAAAAATCCATTACATCACCAAAAAGTGTAAATTTGAATGTTTCACAACATATCCAAAAAAGAAAAAAATTATGAATAGTATAAAAGATTTAAAAAATATAAAATATAAAAAATTTAAATATTTTTATTTTATTTATTATTTGTCCTTTCCATACTTTTCAAGTACCTTCAATGAAGGAGGTAGAATATCAGATAAAGGTCCAAAGCACATACTGTCTGCAGTACCAGTTAAAGCCTTAGGATTCAACTTTTCATCCATCTTAGTTATTCCCTCTTTTCTCATTAACTCCAACATTTGGGTAATGGCTTCATCTGCCATGGCCTGGGCAAAGTCTGCTGGAGCCCCCAATATATTTGTAACTGCATCCCTATATGCAAGTATTGCTGCATAAACTGGAGCAGTAACTGCTGAACCCATATCACATACTGGGCTAATTAAGTCTGCAGGTAATTTAAAGGCACTTTTCCTTGCAACCTTTGCTATATTGTAGAGTTTTTCCATTGCTTCCTCTGAGGAGTATCCCTCTGCCAAATATATCTGCCCTTTCATCTCAGGTACTGCTCCTGGGTGGTATGAGATTATATTCAAGTCATCTCTACCTAGGTCTTTAAATATCTTAGCGAACTTTGGAGTTGGTATTGTACAGGCATGGGTTACTATGGCCCCCTCTTTTATATCTTTTGCAAATTTCTCAATTATTTCTGGCTGACTCTTTCCCTTTGGTAACCATGTAAGTACAATATCTGCATCGGATACGGCCTCTTTATCATCAGAGGTTATTTTTAAACCAACATCTTCTGGATGAATTAAGTGAATACAGGCCTTAGGAGGTTTTGGAAGTTCCTTAGCCTTGGCCTTAACAGCTTCTCTAATAGCAGGCATTACCTTTTCAGGATCTCCTGAGAGGTGTGCCTCCATAACTTCCTTTGGATCAAATTCATCGATTACAACAAGACCTGGCTCCTCTGAAAAGCAGGGATCAGATAAAACAACTTCATCAACCTCAGGGATTAAATGTAAAAGTTCGGCTCCCATAATAATTGTTGAATGGGTTAATGCAATTTCTGGCTTATTTACTTGGTTGGCCACTTCTGATGCCCTTGCAAAATTTGTAATTCCAGATGCAGCATGTGTTCTATAACAACCTGCTCCCAATATAGCAATTTTCAAAATACCACCTTTAATTTTTTACAGTATTAATTATTATGCTACCCATATAAAAAGTTATCTATTTAAATTAAAGCGATAGCCATTAGATAATTTATAAAAAGCGATAGCCATTAGATAATTTATAAAGTATGTTAAAAATATTGATATCTACAATAAAAAAAATAAAAATAGGGATATTATTACAGTCTTAAAAAATTACTCATGTCATCTATAAAAAATAATAATTAATTAAAAAAATTAAGAAATAATAATTAAAATAAAATATTTTGTTATTTAAATTAATGTCATGGCACTCGAAAATACATATAAAAATCTGATAATTATATATATAAATTTATAGATATAATACAACAAAAAAATAAAGCCAGGGAAGGGATTTGAACCCTTCTAAAGCGGATCTGCAGTCCGCTGCCTCGCCAGACTAGACTACCCTGGCAATGTGGTTATGACATATACCTTAAATAAATAGTTTTAATATTTAAACTTTTCGGTTACCTTAGGGCCACTGTCAAAATAGACAAATCAACATATTATTAATAGGATAGTTATATAATACCCCATACATGAAATCGAAATAGAAAAAAGGCCTTAAAATAAAATAAAAAAATAAAAGACAATTATAAATAAAAATTTAAAGACTTTATGTTTTATAGTTATACTTTTATTATTTTTTTATGTGTTGGTTATACACCTTAGAAAACTTTATATATATAAAAAATAAACCATTTAAAGTCCATTTTTAACATAGTTAATATACTTATAAATTAAAAATTAAATAAAAAAATTATAATATTCCTAAGAGTTATCCTTAGGCATCAAAATATTTAATAAACACCAGAATGGCTTTGTTTTTAAGCCGAAAAACCACTTTTTTGGAGGTATAGTATGTCAGATGAAAATCTATTAACAAACTTAGATACCTATTTGGCTTCAGGGATACATATAGGTACCCAACAAAAGACCGAGGATATGAAAAGATTCATATATAGGGTAAGATCCGATGGATTGTATGTATTGGATGTTAGGAAAACTGATGAAAGGATAAGATTGGCATCAAAATTTCTATCCAACTATGAGCCTGAAGATATTTTGGCAGTTTCAAGAAGAATATATTCCATAGGTCCATTAAAAAAGTTTGGGCAAACAACAGGTATAACCACAGTTGCAGGTAGATTTGTTCCAGGTACATTAACAAACCCTGCATCTAGGAAATTCTTAGAGCCTGAGGTTCTATTTTTAAGTGATCCAAGAGTGGATAGGCAGGCCCTAAAGGAGGCCATTGAAATTGGAATTCCAATTGTAGGTATGTGTGATACAGAGCATTTATCCTCTTATATTGACTTTATAATACCCACAAATAACAAGGGTAGAAAGGCTGTTTCATTGATATATTATCTTATGGCAAGAGAATACTTAAAAAATAGAGGTTTAATTGGAGAAGAAGTGCCATTCACCTATGAAGAGTTCTTAGAAAGGGCCATGAACGTTAAAGTAAAAATTATACCTCAGCAAATTCAAAGGGGTAAAAGAAGAAGGAGGAAATAATTAAAAAAAATAATATTATATAAATAGTAGTATATTGCATATGGTCTATTTATTACTTAATTTATTATTTTAATAGTAAAAAAATGGAAGGATTAAAACATTTTCCCTTGGATGATAAAATGGATGAAGAAATATTGTTTGAATGCCCAGTATGCAGTGAGGCAGTGCCCCATGAAATAATAAAAAAAAGGGAATCAAAAAAACACCTTAAATTAACAGTTAGATGTCTAAACTGTGGCCATACTCACAACATAGAAAAAACAGTTAAGTTAAAGGATGTAAAAATAATAATAAGTAGATATGGGGAATCTGAAAAAAAGGTTGTTCAATTTCCAACAGATGAAATTTTAGAGGTTGGAGAGGTTATTAACATTCAAGGGGAGGATGTTGAGATAACCAGTATAGAAACTACAAAGAGAGTATCATCCTCAAAAATTCAAGATATTGAAACACTATGGGCAAAATCAATAAGTATTCCTAAGAAAGTAGGTATATCCATTAATGATGGGAAAACTACACATTCTGTTAATGTATTGGTTCCTCAGGATTATGTATTTGATAATGAAAGTATCTATCGCATAGGAAATGCCTTTTTTAGAATAAAAATGATAAAAACTGAAAAGGGTACATTTAAAAGGGAAATTGCAGGTAAAATAAAAAGAATATATGCTGAAAATGTAAAACCCTTTAAAAAATACAAGGATTTGAGTGAATACTACAGTAATTTGTAAATTAAATAATTTAGTAATTAAATAATTAACAGTTAAGTAATAAAAATGAAATAATTAAGTAAAACATAAAAAATAAAAATATAGGTTTATGAGGTGTAATTATGGCAAAAATAAGGGCCAGATCCAGTAAAGGAAAGAGAGTTGCCAGAGATACTTGGAAAACAAAATCCTGGTATAATATATATACCCCCCAATCATTTGGAGGGGATTTAATAGGTCAAACCCCAGCAAATGATCCATCCAATGTTATTGGAAGAGTGGCAGAGGTTAGTTTAAAGGATTTAACCAATGACCACTCAAAACACATGGTAAGAATGTACTTTAAAATAGATGGAGTTAGTGGTAATAATGCTACAACCCAATTTGTTGGCCATGATACCACAAGGGAGTATTTAAAGTCCTTAATTAGAAGGAGAAGAAGTAAGATAACAACAATTACTGATGTTAAAACAAAGGATGGTTATAAAATAAGAGTAAAGGCCATGGTATTAACAGCAGTTAGGGCAAGAGACTGCCATAAAAGAGATATAAGAAAAAAAATGGAAGAAATAATTAGAGAAACTGCTAAAAATCAAACATTTCCAGAGTTTGTTCAGGCCATGCTATTGGGAGGATTGGGCTCTAAAATATTTGGAGAGTGCAAAAAAATATTCCCAATGAAGAGAGTAGAAATATACAAATCAGAGGTTTTAGAATTTGGTAAGCCTATAGAAACTCCTGAACAAGAAAATAAGGAGGAAACCTCAGAGTCCCCTGTAGAGGAGGAGATTACAGAGGAATGTGCAGAGATGAAAATAGAATCTAAGGAATAATTAGAAATAATAAATTAATTAAAATAATTTTTATTTTTTTATTTTTAATGTCTTTTTTACATAATTCTAAAATGATTATTTTTATATATTATTTTTTTAATTAATAATATGTTAATCCTAATTTTTATAATTTTTTAACTCTCATTTTATTTAATTAGGTGAGTTTATGGAAAAAATAAACTTGGATAAATACAAAAACATTAAAAGACGTATTGAAAGGGAATTTATAAACTTAAATCCCATCCAAAGGGGTGGTGTTCCTCCAGTGGAATCAAAAAAAGCAATATATGAATACTGGGATGGATACAGTGTTTGTGATTATTGTGGAGGGCGCCTTGATCAGGTAAAAACCCCCTCAATATGTGAATTTTTAAATGACCTCTCAAAGTTTTTAGATATGGATATATCGAGAACCACTCATGGGGCCAGGGAAAGTAAATTTATAGTTATGCACTCCCTATGTAAAGAAGGGGATTATGTAATATTGGATGAAAATGCCCACTATACATCCTATGTTGCAATAGAAAGGGCCAAATTAAACTATGCTAAGGTTAAAAATAATGGATACTCTACCTATAAAATAGATCCTCAGAATTATAAAGAAACTATTGAAAAAATAGAGGATGAGGGAGGAAATATTGGCTTAATATTACTCACTCATGTTGATGGAAACTATGGAAACCTAAGTGATGCAGAAAAAGTGGGAAAAATAGCAAAAAAAAAGGGATATCCATTTTTATTAAATTGTGCCTATACTGTTGGTAGAATGCCAGTTAAGGGAAAAAAGTTAAAAGCAGATTTTTTAGCCTGCTCAGGGCATAAGAGTATGGCCTCATCTGGTCCAATAGGAGTATTGTCAATGAGGGATGAATTCGCAGAAGAGATATTAAAAACTTCAAAAGATTATCCTGTTAAAGAGGTGGAATTTCTTGGATGTACTAGTAGGGGTGTTCCGTTAATATCCCTTATGGTTAGTTTTCCATATGTCTTAGAGAGGGTTAAAAAATGGGATGAAGAATTAAAAAAGACAAGGTATGTTGTAGAGGAATTGGAAAAAATAGGCTTTAAACAAATAGGAATAAGGCCCAAGGAGCATGATTTAATTAAATTTGAAACACCCATACTTGATGAAATAGCTCAGAGAGATAAGAGAAGAGGATATTTCTTCTACGATGAATTGAAAAAAAAAGGTATTGGCGGCATAACAAGGGGGGTTACTAAGGAAATAAAGATGAGTGTTTATGGCCTAACCTGGGAGCAGGTAAATTATGTGGTTGATTCCATAAAAGATATAGTGTTAAATAAGATTTAAAAAAATAACAATTATTATAAAAAAATTAATATAAAAAATAAAAACAAAGGAAAAAAATAAAGAAATTTAAGAAAAAAATAACCTTAAAAATAACAAAGTCCATAGCATTCTTTTAAAGTTCTTAGGGATAAGTTAATATTACTTGCCCTATCATATATTCTTCCAAATATTTCATTCCATTTGTTCTCTACTTAATTGATTTAAATATTTTTTTTAATAATTCAAATGTATTTAATAATTTTTATAATCTAATAAATTAAATAAATTTATAAATATCTTTAGTGATTTTATGATTATTTTTGGATTATTTGGAAAAACGGGCTCTGGAAAAACAGAAATATTAGAAAAATTAAAAAAAGATCATCCTGTAATAAATATCGAAAAGATAGCAAGAACAAGGGGAAGTGTTTTAGGAGACCTATATCATAGAAAAATGTCAAATCAAGAGGAATTTAATATTAAAATAAATGAAAAAATTGAAGAATCTAAAGATATTGGATATTTAATTGTAGAGTATGAGGGCAGAAGGATTGGGGGCATAAAAAAATTGAATATTCCACCGTTATTGGCAGAACTTAAAAACTACAACTATAAAATACTAATAGACTGCCCCTATGAACATCAGATTAATAGGCTTGTTTCATGGTATAAACCAGAAAATAAAGAGGAAAAAAATTTATTACTTGAAAGACTTGAATTACTTAAAAACAGTTTTAAAAATAAAAACATGGTGGAAAAAATTGAGAAAATTATTAAAATGGTCCAAGAAGAGGAATATTATAAAGCAGCAAAATTAATTGAGGAAGGTGTATATAGAAACCATTATAATAGAAGTTTAAAAAAGATTAAGCCTGATTTAATAATAAATAATGTAGATACAGACGAATCGGTAAAATTAATTAATGATTTTATAATGGAAAAATTAAAAAAAGTTAATGTTAGTGAGAGATAGTATGGATGAAGAGATATTATCACGGTTAATAACATATACCGAAGATGTTGTATTGGCAATAGTATTAAACAATGGTAAAAAGATGATAACCAATGGTAAAATTATACTTTCTGGAAAAATAGAGGGAGAATTGGCCTCTTTTATATTAAGGTCCTCTAAGGAATTCTTAGGGGATAAAGAATTTGGCACTAAAAAATACAAGGATTATGAAATTTACTTTGAAAAAATACATATAGAGAAATATTTAAAGGGCATAGGGAACGAATTAATAGATAATTTAATAACTCTGAAGGAGTTTATTAATTTAAATAGGGATAAAATAATTATTGTAGATGTAAGATGTCCAAGGGAATTTAAAAATAAAACCATACCTGGGGCCATAAATATTCCATTATTCTTGGATGAAGAGTATGATTTAATTGGCAGAGTGTATAAAAGAGAGGGAAAGGATAAGGTCATGGATTTAATCTTTGATACTCTTGAAAAAAATTTAAGTAGAATATTTGGAGATATAAAAAAACTTGATAGGAATAAGTTAGTTATTATCTTTTGTGCTAGGGGCGGACTAAGAAGCCAAGCCATGGCAACATTCCTAAAATTAGCAGGATTTAATGTAAAAAGACTTATAGGAGGATTTAAGGGATATAATTTAGGGATTAAAAAAGATGAACAGTAAAAGTAAATAAAAAAAATAATAACTAATAATATCTAAAAATTTTAATATATATTGCCACCAATAAAAAAGTTAATGTGTAATAAAAAAGGAAGTTATAATCATACTTCTTTTTATTTTATACAATTAGTACATAAATAATTAATTATTCCCTAATTCATTCCTAAGAACCTTGAATTACTTATTTCAATAAATCTGTCACATACAACCTCTGGATCCCCTTCAAGTTCTATTACTCCATTATTTATTAGTATTACCCTATCACTTATCTCCTTTATCAGCGGTATATGGTGGCTTATTAAAACAGTTGTGGTTCCATAGGTGTCATTTATTCTTTTAAGATAATTTGCCACATTCCTGAGGGTAATTGGGTCCAAATCTCCAAATGGCTCATCCAGTAGGAGTATCTTAGGCTTTGTTATAAGTTGCAGGGCAAGGGCTACTCTTACCCTTTCCCCGCCACTTAACTCCATTGGAGTTTTATTTAATACCTCTCCACTTAAATTAAGGGTTTCAAGAACATCTCTTGGATTAAATTCCTTATCAACAATGGCAGGGAATAGTGTATTTATTATATTATGGGATATTCCCAACTTATCAAGTTTATTCTTCATCTCCTGTTCAGGAAGATCTATCAATTGATATAGAGCATCCACAACCTTTGGAGATAATCCCAATTCTTTTGATTTTAATCTGGCATTAACTATGGCCTTTTCTCCCTTTACTCCAACCTTATATTTTAGCATATCCCAAACTGTTAAATAGTGAGGAAGGGAGAACTCCTGATGGAGTATTCCTATTCTTCTACGTAATTCTACCCTATTCCATCCATAGTCACTTAAATCAATACCATCAACAGTAATTTCCCCACTGTCGGGGGATTCAACCCCTGCGAGAAGTCTAAGTAGTACAGACTTTCCAGTACCACTGGGCCCAATAATTGATAGTATCTCTCCTTCTCTTATATTGAAGGATATATCTTTCATATTTAAGGTTTCCCCTCCATTTACTACAAAGTATCTCTTGGATAAGTTTTTTACCTCTATTATGCTCTTTTCCTTTGGAGAGGATTTCCTAATATAGGGAGAAGGCATACCCTCTAAAAATTTCTTTATTACTACTTCAGGTTTTCCATCTAGTTTTATAATGCCATCCTCCAATAGAATACATCTATGGCAAAGATATCTATGGATTTCAGGTAGGTGGGAGGTAATGACCATGGTAACTTTTAACTCCTTATTTATATTCTTTAATACATCTAAAAGTATCTGTTTGGAGGCTGGACAGGACATGGTGGCAGGTTCATCAAGTAGTAATATGCCTTCTTCCCTTTCATATATTTTTGCTATTTGCCTACCTAAGATTAGACGCTGTTTTTCTCCTCCACTTAGTATATTAGAAAAAGTATCCTTTTTATGTTCTAATCCAACTAATTTTAAAATCTCCAAGGCTTTTTTCTCGTATTCATTCCATTCTTCCTCCATAGGGAGGGATTCATCGCAGTTATTCCTTATGGCATATAATTTTCTTATTATGTTGTAGATTGCAGGCTCAGCCCATAGAGCAAAGTTCCTTTGGAGGTGTATGGCAGTAATTTCTCTAAAATTATCTCTCCTATTCAGTATTTCAACATTCCCTTGATAATCCCTATCTACTCCTCTCAGTATCCTAATTAAAGTGGATTTTCCTGCTCCAGATTTTCCAATTATTCCCAGTATCTCTCCCTTTTTAACATTAAAGGATATGTTATCCAAGGCTTTTTTATTGCCGTATTTTTTAGTAAGATTCTTAACCTCTATTGTCATATAGGACACCTATAATAATTCTACTTATTTTGAAATTAAGGTTTTTTATTTATATAAATGGTTTGTTTAGGCCCTGTATATAATTTTTATACATATTGCAAGAATGCCAATCTCCATAGATGAAACCCTACATAAAAAAATATTAGAACATTTACCCTTTGATATAAAAAACTTGAAGAGATTGCCGATGAGATATATCAAAAGAAAAAGGTCAAAAGGTTAAATTTTGTTTCCTTTTCTTGTAAATAATTTTTAACAGTTAATTTTTCTTATTTTTATTTAAATATGGATGTGCATTCTTTTATTGGAATATACAATATTAAAATTAAAAAAACTTAATTAAAAAAATAATTTTAAAAAACTATAAAAAATTAAAAAAG
>DQSV01000086.1 GCA_015663075.1 Methanothermococcus okinawensis
ATAAGAAATCTGCCAGAAATTGAAGTTAAACCAAAGAATAAAAAGATAGTAGAATTCTATCTCAAGCCCAATGTTCTGGGAGAGGTTCCTCTCGAGATTGAAGTAAAATGTAAAGATCACTTAAACAGAGAGTACAAATTCAAGGAAATGATAACACTTGAAGTTAAGGAAATAACTGGAGAAATAACTCCAACTCCAGAAACTCCAGAAAAAGGAATATCTCCAGCAGAATTCACTCCAAAGCCAACAACTCCAAAAACATTCCCTCCAGAACTTTCAGATAGATATATAGAAGTAGAATTCATAGGAAAGGGAGGATTTGCAAGGGTATTCAAGGCAAAACGTAAAGATGGAAAAGAAGTTGCAGTTAAAATACCTATCTCATTAGATGAATCCACTGGAAAATCCTTCCTTAAAGAGATAATAAACTGGACTAAGTTAAACCATAAAAATATAGTTAAGGTTTATGATTACAACATCCTCCCAATTCCCTACTTTGAAATGGAGTTATGTGATAAATCATTGGCAGATCTAAAGAAACCCTTAGATCCAGAGAGGGCAGCATGGATTATATTCAATACAGCAGAGGGATTAAAATACGCCCATTCTCAAAAAATCATACATCGAGATTTAAAACCACATAACATCCTACTTAAGGAGGGAGTTCCAAAGATCAGTGATTGGGGATTGAGTAAGGTTATGGCAGATTCCTCCTCGGCAACTACAACTAAGGCATTCACGCCCTACTATGCCTCTCCAGAACAGATAAATGGTAAAAGTACAGACAATAGAACAGATATATGGCAATTAGGAGTAATATTCTATGAACTTGTTACTGGAGAACTCCCATTTAAGGGCAATACTCTTGTTGAAATAGGAATGGCTATAGCCACAAAGGATCCAACTCTACCTTCAAAAATCAATCCAGAGGCAAAGGAAGTTGAAAAAATAATAATGAAATGTTTAGAAAAAGATAAAAAAGAGCGTTATCAATCTGTTATAGATCTACAAAGGGATTTATCTGAATATCTTGGAATTAAATACAAAGAATCCTTAAAGTTAAGTGTAAGTAGAAAGGACTTCAAGAGATCAGCCTACTATTGCTGTGATCTTCTTCTATTAAATATGAAGATTAACAACATGATAGAAGCCTATAAATATGCCTCAGATCTATTGAATTATACCAGTGGTGAAGTTAAACAGGAAGTTCAAGAATTATGTGGGGGTTTAAAGTTCAGAATAGAAAATGGAATAAATACTGTCCCAGAGGAGCTTATCAAAAAGGCTGAGGTTATGGTCCATAAAATAAGGATGAGATTCTGAGGGAGTAGATGTAATAATATAAATTAAAGAACATAATTAAATAACACCTAACTATTATGTATAATTAAATAATACAAAAATAATTAATGAATATACTCAAGTATAATAAAAATTTAATAAAAATTAAAAAATGTGAGACTATGGATGAGGGAAATATTGAGGTTGTAAAAATTCCAAGGGATAGAATTGGAGCATTGGTTGGAAAAAAAGGAGTAATAAAAAATAAAATTGAAAGGGAATTAGGTGTAAAATTAGAAATTAGCGAAGATGGAGAGGTTACTATATTCTCAACTGAAAACACTGAAGATCCCTTGGCCACATGGAAGGGAAGGGATATTGTAAGGGCCATTGGAAGGGGATTCTCTCCAGAAAAGGCCTTAAAACTACTTTCAGATGATTATGTCCTTGAAATAGTGGATATATCAGATTATGCAAATACTACCAATGCCCTTAGAAGGCTCAAAGGTAGAGTAATAGGAAGCGGTGGCAAATCAAGGAGATATATTGAGGATTTAACAGATACAGATGTATCAGTTTATGGAAAAACCGTGGCTATATTAGGAGAATACGAGCCAGCCCAGATAGCCAAGGAGGCTGTTTGCATGATTTTAAGGGGAACCTCCCATGCCAAAATGTATAAGTATCTTGAGAGCCATAGACAGGATATAAAGAGAAAGGAATTAGAACTTTGGAAGTGAATAGGCAATAAATAACAATAACTATTCCCTTTTCTTCCTAAGACTCTTTATTCTTTTTATTAATAAAGTATCCTCTTTTTTATCCTTATTTTTATGGTCTAAGCATTTATCCCCTTCACTACTTAAGTTTGTAAGGTTTTTAACATTCTCCTCTATTATCCTTAAAATAGGAGATTCCATATTCCAATTAAAAGAATGCCCCAAAAATCCCTTTCCAATTACATAAACCTCCGCACTACTATTTCTTGAGGCCTTTGGTTTAGTAGTATATACTCTTCTAAAGTAATTCTTTAAAAGGGATACATAATTATCAAATAAATAGCCTTGAAATACTTTAACAACAAAATTTCCATCCTTTTTTAATAATTTTGTACTTGATATAAGGGCCATTGTACATAACTCTATGGATCTTGTATGATCCACATCCCAAACTCCACTGATATTGGGAGAGGCATCACAAATTACAGCATTGGCTTTAGAGGGCATCTCTTTAATTATTCTGTCTAATATTTCTTTCTTAGTCATATCCCCTTTAATTACAACTATGTTTCCATAATTTAACGGTTTTACACTTTGGAGATCCACTCCAACTACAAATCCTTCCTCTCCTACAATGGACCTTGTGGCCTGTAGCCATCCCCCTGGAGCACAGCCTAAATCAACTACAACATCTCCCTCCTTTATTATATTGAATCTCTCATTTAATTGGAATAGTTTATAAACTGCCCTGGAACGATATTTATTTTTCTTTGCAAGTTTATAGTAAGTATCCTTTTTTCGTTGCAATACCCATCTTTTATCCTTTTTTCCCATAGTATTACCTTAAGAATCATTTTCTTTAATAACTTTTTCTATCTTTTTAAAATCCACAACCCCCTCCCTTATAAGTTCTACCTTATTATCTATGACCTTAATTACTGTGGAGGGCTTTTTATAAGGGCATACGCCAGTATCTATTATTAAATCCACCTTATCAATTAATTCCCTATCTATTTCATCAAATGAGGAGGGAGGAGTTTTTCCACTTAGGTTTGCACTTGTGGCAGTTAAAGGCACCATTGAAAGTTTTCTTATTATTTGACTATTTGGAACCCTTATACCAATATAATCCTTTGAAAGTATATCTGGAATACTATCCTTTTTTATCAATACCATTGTTAGGGGCCCAGGTAAAAATTTATCAATTATTTTTCTTGAGGTACTATCAACATAGGCATATTTTTCAATGTCCCTAATATCCCTTAAAAAAATTGAAACTGGCTTATTTCTATCTCTTTTTTTTATTTTATATATCTTTTTAAGGGCCGATTCATCCAAGGCATTTACACATAGGGCATAAAGGGTATCAGTTCCACAGATAAATACATTACCCTCTAAAATAATCTTTTTAATAAATTCAATATGCTTATTTAATTCTTCAGTGCTTTTAATTTTTAAAATATGGGCCATAGTATTCCTACTTTTTTATAATATAAGTACATAATATCTAATATATCTAATTTGTAATTATGATATTAGTTAAACATTAATAATAGTTAGACATATAATCTTAACTAATAATATTAATTAAAAATATTATAAAAATATTAAAAATATTATATAACAAATTATTAATAAAAAAATATTATTAAATCTCTCTACCTTCTAATATTAAATTCATAATACTAAATCCTGAAGGAATTCTATTCTATCCTCAGTGCTCAGTGTATAAATATGATAGAAGATGAATATCACGAACCTTTAATGTATTAAGGCTAAAGTACAAATATTGTCCTAATGATAGAAATACTTAAGGATTCTTTTCTAAGTTAAAGGAAAAGATATAATGCCCTATATCCTATTTTTTATATATTCCACCACTTCATCTATTTTAATCCTTATTTGTTCTCTACTGTTCCTATGTCTTACAGTAACAGTTTCATCTTTTAATGTTTGGCCATCCACAGTTATGCAGAATGGAGTCCCTATCTCGTCCATCCTCATATACCTTCTACCTATTGCTCCACTATCATCATACTGGGCAATAATGCCATTACTTCTCAATCTATTCTTTATTTCCAGGGCAATTTCAGGCATGTTTTCCTTATTCACCAGTGGAAATACTCCAACCTTAATAGGTGCCATCTTTGAATTTAAATTTAAGTATACTCTATCTTCCTCCTCTTTATAGGCATGTTCAAGAAGACAGTATATTATTCTGTCTATTCCATAGGAAGGCTCTATTACATGGGGCAATACCTTTTCCCCAGATATTTTTTTAATGGTTTTACTTATTTTTAAGTGATCCTTTAATATTTCAAACTCCTTAATTTCTCCATTATATTCCATCTTTAATATATATTTCCCATTTTTATTTATTTCATTTACCATTTCTTCTATTTCTTTAATATCCATATTTTTTAATTTATTTTCAATATATTTCAAATCCCCTTTAAAAATTCTTCCAACAACCTTATAGTTTAATTCAATATCATAGGTTTCAACTTCCTTAGGTTCCTCGTATTCCACAAATATTCTTAAATCCACTCCACTATGGTTCATGTGGGCCTTTAAATCATAATCTGTTCTATCGGCAATACCAACACACTCTATCCATCCAAATCTATCAGTGTATATCTCTGCATCCCAACAATCAATTGCATAATGTGCCATTTCATTAGGGAGATGCTGCCTAAATCTTAATTTATTTATATCTATGCCAATATCTATTAGAAATCTCTTAGTAATTACAAGAAAGTATCCTATTGTTTCATGCCTAATAATACCTTCCCTTAGGGCATCCTTTATTTTCATGTTGATTGTTTTTTCATCGGGATTTAGAGATTCATCCATTTGCCTATTTGCTGGAAGTAACGGCAAAACCTCATTTTCCACATCTTTAAATTTTTTATGGGTTTTTATCTTTGGATGAACAAAAAACTCACCTTCGGCCTGGGTAAATTCCCTCAATCTAATAACACCCTGTCTTGGTGAAATTTCATTTCTATAGGCCTTGCCAATCTGTGCCACTCCAAAGGGCAATTTATTCCTAAAAAAACTTGCCAATCGCCTAAATTGAATAAATATTCCTTGGGCTGTTTCTGGTCTCATATAGCCCTTTCTCTTTCCTCCAGGCCCTATGGAGGTTAAGAACATTAGGTTATATCTCTTAACCTCCCCCAATTGGCCTCCACATTTTGGACAGGATATGTTGTGCTCCCTTATAAGTGCCTCTAACTCCTTAAGGGATTTTCCTTCAGTGTCTATGTTGATATTTTCCTCAATAATGTGGTCGGCTCTAAAGGATTCCAAGCACTCCCTACATTCTACTATGGGATCTGTAAAATTATCAACATGACCAGAGGCCTTTAAAACCTCATGTGGGGTTATTGTTGGACTATCTATCTCATAAAACTCCTCATTTACAATATAGTGCTCCCTCCAAGTGGTTATAACATTATTTTTTAACATTGTACCCAATGGGGCATAATCTACAAAACCTGCAATACCGCCGTATATTTCAAAAGAACTCCATAAATAACCTCTTCTTTTGGCTAAATCCATTACTTTCTCATATTTATCCTTTGCCATAGAATCACCTAAGTGCAAATATGTTTTTTGATATTGGATAATAAATTATTATCTAAAAGGTTATAAAAAACCATATAAAAAATTAATTAAAAAAATTATTTAAAATTGTAAAATACCATGAAAAATAATTAGTTTTATATTGATAATAATTTCCTAAAATATATTTTATAATAAATAAAAACCATAATTTAAAAGAATTTATAAAAAATAAAAAAAATAATCACAAAATATAAAATAAAAGAAATAACCTAGATTTTAGAATACTATAAAAATAATTCTTTGAAAATTAATTTTTATTATTTAAATGTATGGATAGTAGTAATATATATTTAGCGTAAATGAATACAATCTCCAACATTTACATGTTTAATTCCATCAAAGGTGCTTAAATATATTCCCTCATAGTCTATTTTAAAAACTGTTCCAATAATTACCTCTTTTGGAGTTATTATTTTGACATAGTTGCCAAGGGTTTTTGAGTATTTTTCATACTTGTTTAGTATTTCACTATCACTTAGATGATAGTTATTTTTAAATCTATCAATAAATTTATTAAAAACTTCAAACCTATTATGCTCCCTTCCAGTTAATTCTTTCAAAGAAATGGCAATGTCCTTTAAATCCCTTGAAATATTATTGTTAATATTTATACCAATACCTAAGATTAAGAATCCGTAATCCATATTAACTTCACTTAAAATCCCAGATATTTTTTTATTATTGCCATTTATGTTGATTATTAAATCATTGGGATATTTTATGCCAAATGTTTTAATATTATAATCTTCCACGCTCTTGGAAGCATTGTTTATATAATCAAATAATGATTCATACAGGGATATGGAACCTATAAAGTTTAATTTGCCCATATTTTCATTTTTATTTTTATTTTTAACTTCATTTAACCCTAAAAGTATGGAAAAATAAAGTCCTCCATATTGGGAATGCCATTTCCTTTCAAGCCTACCTACTCCTGAACTTTGAACATCTGAAATAACTATTAAGTTTTTCTTTCCCATTTTACCTAAGTTACGGCAGTATTTATTTGTAGAATCCACTTCCCTTAAATGAATAATATCAAAATCCATAAAAAACCCATTTTAAAATTTTTTTAATATAAGATATTAAATTTGTAGTTAAATAGTATATTCCTATATTGAATATTAAAATAGTTCTATATTAAAAAAAATATCAAAAATATTATATATTTAAATTATTCAATATATATTGGTAAAACAAATAGTGCTCCAGCCGGGATTTGAACCCGAGTCGCGGGCTCGAAAGGCCCGCATGATTGGCCGGACTACACCACTGGAGCATTATTTATTTAAAAAAATTTATAATACATAAAATTTAGGTTATAGCAATCTCAAAATATAAATCAAGCGGACCCGGAGGGATTTGAACCCCCGATCCCCGGCTTAGAAGGCCGGTGCCGTATCCAGACTAGGCCACGGGCCCAATTATACTTGCTATCATAAGGCATACTGTAAGATATACGTTCTTATATATATATTTTTCGTTAATCCATAAATTCAATTTTTTAAATATTATTATTGACATCTCCTTTTTAATTATTATTCCTTGATGAGAATGAAGTCTTTTAAATTTTAATTTTTTATATATTTAATATTAATATTTCAAGTTCCACTCCATTATTAACTTAACTTTAAAATGTATTCTCTCTAAGGTATTGTATATATTTACTATTATCAACACTGGTATTAATTACGGATTAAATAATTCTTTATATCTTAAATCTAACTCATCTAATATAATTAACAATATGATCAATAATGAAATTAAAGATATATCCAATGAAGAATATCATTACCTCGGCATTAGGGTTAGATGATTTCAAGGTAGACAACTATCTCTGGGATCTAAGATAAGTGATAATGAAAATCCAAGGGATATTGTAAATGAATTATTAAATGTTGCATTAGAGAAAACAAAAGATAATGTGAGTATTTTATCATATAAAAAGCATTAGATAATTTGGGCATATAATTTATTTATTTTACTTATAGCCTTAAAAAATTACCATATCATATAAAAGTAAAAAAATTAATTCCAAAATAAATAAAATAATGGCACTAATAAAAATAAAGAACTATTGAAAATTATTAATTATTAAAAACAATTAAAAAAAATTATTAAAAAAAATAAAAGATAAATTAAAATGTAAGACTAAGAATAACCTTAATAGTAGGCCTACTCCACTTAAGGTTTTACAAACCCTCCATCACTTTAGTAATATTCTCCTCCTCGCTTTTTTAGAGAACTCCCTGCCATGTATCCTATTATTTTTTAATTATTCATTAAAATCTCCATCTTTATACTTCCTATAGGAGTTCTTTAAAATTTCTATTACTGGAAGTTTTTTTCCTGCCAAGAATTCAATGCATGCTCCTCCCCCAGTACTTATATGATTTATATCATTGGAAACCCCCACAATACCTGCAACTGCCGATAGATGGCCTCCCCCTATAACAGTAAAGGCTTTAGATTTTGTCATGGCATAAAGTATCTCAGCAGTTCCTTTTAAAAAGTTTTTATTTTCAAAAACCCCCGCTGGACCATTTGCAACTATGGTTTTAGATTCTCTTATTATATCGCTATAGTAGGCTATAGTTTCTGTACCTATATCATGTATAGGATAAATGATCCTTTTTTCCAAAGTTAGTTCCATTTCCTCCCTTTGGCCTTCAATGTTCAATGCGACATCTATTGGAGTTTCTATCTTATCCCCATAGGTCTCCAATAAATCCTTGGCTATCTCTATTTGATTTAGGTATCCCATATGCCTAATAACATCTTTATTTGGGCCCAAGTCATAGCCCTTAGCAATTAAAAATATGTTTGCTACAATACCTGTTGTCAATACTCTATCACCAGAGTTGTTCTTCAAAACATTTTTAATAACCTCTATACTGTCATCAGCCTTTGCTCCTCCAAGTATAAAAATTGAGGGCTTATCAGGATTCTTTATAATTTTATCAAGGGTTTTTATTTCTCTTTCCATGATCCTTCCAGCAATCACTGGCATATAGTATGCAAAACCTACTAAGGATGGCTGAGCCCTATGGGCTGCTGCAAAGGCATCATTTATAAAATAATCAAATAGGGAATGAAGTTGTTTTATCATTATGGTTTTTCCCTGTTTTTTTGGACAGGATGTCCCCTCCCAATTATTCCAATCCTTTAGTACTTCCTCAGAGTAAAATCTAACATTCTCCAACAACAATATTTCTCCATCTGCCATTCTCTTTACTGAATTTATAGCATGGGAACCAAATAGGTCATCAACATAATACACTTCACTATCTAAGGATTCAGATAGTTTTTGGGCATGGGCACATAACGGCGTAAAATCTTTTTTACCAGGCCTACTTTGATGTGCTAATATTACAACCTTTGCCCCATTATTGGAGAGTTCCTTTATTGTAGATATACATGCCCTAATTCTTGTATCATCCAATATGGTATGGTTATTCACATCCATAGGACTATTTATATCCACCCTCAATGCCACTGTTTTTCCTTCAAAATCAAAATCATCAATAGTTAAAAACATAATATCCCTCCTTTTTTAGAATAATATTTTCTTTTTATATTTTTTATTTTTTAATAAAATTACAAAAATTACAATCTATACTATGTCAAATATAATTTATTAACTTATAAGGTATAATACTGGCACACATAAGCCATAATGTGCATTATTAAAATTTAATTAATATTTATATTAAATTAATATTAATTAATAAAAACTGCTTTTTACATTATTTATATTATCTTTTTACTTATGTTAGTATAATTTATTTTATGATATTTTATCCAATTAGTCATATTTTTAAATAATTAAGAAATGAATAAAAAATTTAATAATTTAAAAAGGGAAATAATGGAAAACTTTAAAAGAGTAGTATTGGCTGGAACCTCTTCAATGGTGGGTAAAACAACAATAGCCACTGGGATAATGAGAGCCCTTTCTAAGAAATACAATGTGCAACCTTATAAGGTAGGGCCTGATTATATAGACCCCACATACCATACAGTAGCCACTGGAAATCATAGTAAAAATTTGGATTCTTTTTTTATGGAGGATCATCAAATTAGAGAGTTATTTAAAAGAAACTCTAAAAATAAGGATATAAGTATTATTGAGGGAGTTAGGGGATTGTATGAGGGAATATCTCCCTATAACAATGTAGGGAGCACTGCCTCAATTTCAAAGTCCTTAGAAACTCCAGTGATTTTAATAATGGATTGTAGAAGTTTAACAAGAAGTGCTGCAGCAATAATTAAAGGATTTAAAAGTTTTGATGATGAGGTAAAAATTAAAGGAGTTATATTTAATAAAATAAGAGGAGAATCTCATTATAAAAAATTAAAAGAGGCTGTATCCTATTATATTCCGGACATAGAGATAATTGGGGCCATACCAAGGGATAAAAATATTGAAGTATCCCAGAGGCATTTGGGCCTTATTCCTACTCCTGAAAATATGGAGAGCATGGAAAAACAGATCGATTTATGGGGCTCTACTGTTGAAGAGTATCTTGATTTAGAAATTATTATGAATATAAGCAATAGTATTGAGTTTGAAGACAGAGAGGATTGCTATAATAATAAAGATTCTGAAGAAAATATACTGTGGAATATAGATAAAAACAGATGCACATTGGGCATAGCCTATGATGAGGCATTTAACTTCTATTATTGGGATAATTTAGATGCATTAGAGGAAAATGGGGCAAAAATTAAATTTTTCAGTCCATTAAGGGATGACACTATTCCCAATTGTGATGTACTTTACTTTGGAGGGGGGTATCCTGAGGTATTTGCCGAGAAATTGAGTAGTAATATATCCATGATAGATTCTATAAGGAACTTTGATGGTAAAATATATGGAGAATGTGGCGGATTAATGTATTTAAGTAAATCCATAAATAACATTGAAATGGTGGGATTATTAAATTGTAAGTCCATTATGACAGAAAATGTTCAAGGATTAAGTTATGTTTTAGGAACCTTTAAGGAGAATTGTCCAATAGGAAAAAAAGGTCATACCTTTAAAGCCCATGAATTTCATTATTCTAAATTGATAGATATAGAGGAAAGAATATTTGCATACCATATAAACCGAGGAAAGGGAATAATAAATGGCATGGATGGCATACTATCCCATAAGGGGAGAGTTCTTGGAGGGTATGCCCATCAACATTGTGTGGGCAATCCATACTTTGCATCTAACCTGTTGAGGGATGAGTAACCATAGGGCCTAAGATAATATAGAACAATAAAATATTATTAAAATAATCTACAAAGGTTTATATATTCCATTGACATAGAGTTTAATGCAGTTGATTTAAGATGATACTGCATAAGACAGTCCCACCTATAAGGCGATCCTATGGAGTAGCCACTGGGTTTCAATGAACATAGGATTTTCCAAGGGTGGGTATATTCCTTCTGTCTTTAATATTCACTATATTTCCATAATAGATATTATTTTCATATTTTTATTTTGTATTGTTATTTTTTTAATATATTAAAATTTTAAAATTATTTTAATTATTTATTTTAATTATTATATTTTTATTTTTGTTATATCATTTCATATTATCATTTTTGTTATTTTTTTATTTTATATTGATTATATTATATGACCAATAATATTTTTTTGTATGATATTTTATTATTCAATATATTTAAAATTAAATAAATGTGATAATATGGTTTCAGCATTAATTCCTGTTTCACCATTGGAATCTGCAAAATCAAGATTAAAAAATTTTTTAACATCTGAAGAAAGAAAGAATCTCATAAAAAATATGCTTTTAGACGTATATTATGGAATAAAGGACCTATGTGATAATGTTTATATTGTAAGTAGAGATAGGGAAATATTATCATTTTCAAAGGAACTTAATATGATACAAATATATGAAGATGGGAGTAATGGGCTTAATGGAGCCCTATATGATGCAATTAATAGGATAAAGGAGAATTCTGTAATGATAGTGCCTGCTGACGTGCCACTAATTAGAAGGGTTAATTTAAGGGAAATAACAAATAAGTTGAAGGATACTAAGGAATCTGTGATAATATGTCCATCAAGAGGGGGCGGGACAAACTTATTGATTTTAAAACCCAAAAATATCATTAAACCTTCCTATGAGGGATTCAGTTTTATGAAACATGTTGAACAATGTAATAAAAATAATTTAAATATGTCCATATTCTCTTCCTTTTACCTATCCATAGATATAAATACTGTTGAGGATTTAGGTGAGGTACTTATTCATGGAAAGGATACCTATACCTATAAATATCTAAAAGAATTGGGAATATCTGCTTTTCCTAAGCACTCTTCAGCAGGGAGATTTGAAATTACAAGGGACAAGTAAGAGTACATAAATTTATAATTAGCATACTTACTTATTTTAGAATATTATTTATATAATTATGGTGTATAATAATATATACAGCAGCATATAGTAGCATATAGTAGCATATAGATTATAAGGTGATTCTTTTGAAAATTGCAATATTGGCACCTACCATAGCACCTTTAACATCTATAGGTGGATTGGGGGATGTTATAAGGGATTTATCCAAATTTTTAAAAAATAATGGAAATGATGTAGTTGTAATAACCCTTGACCACGATAATAAAATATCAAATCTAAAGCATAGTGTTGATGCAACCATAGACTTAAAATTCCAAGGGATTTCCCTTAAATTCAATGCTATAAAAACCAGGCATCCCAATACAGGAGTAGATATTGTAGCTTTTAGTAATGAAAAAATTAATATGATGGATAGATGGGATCCATTAAAATATGAGTTATTTGCTGACCTATCGGTAATTTATTTAGATAGATTCCGGGATGTAGATTGTGTTTCAGGGCATGATTGGCCATGTGGCCTTGCAATAGCTAAATGCCATGAAAAATTAAACCTACCTACTACAATGACAATACACAATGAGGCCTTTAAGGGACCAATGAAGGAGTACAAGGGAACAGTAATGACCTTTTTAGAGTTGGGAATACACTACAGTGATGCATTCAATACAGTGAGTCCGACCCATAGTGAAGAAATAAAATCTATTGGTTTTATATTGGATCAAAGCAAAAAAAAGCCCTTTCACGGCATATTGAATGGCATAGATATTGAAAAAATCAATCCAGGTAATTTGGTAAATTACGTTATTTCATGCTCTGATAATAAAATAGATCCAAGAGAATTGGGAATTTTTGTAAGGGATTATGGCATGGGTGATGGATATATAGTTAAACCAAAGATAAAATATTCCTGGTTCTGGAATGTCAATAACTTAAATAAATATATTGAAGAATGGAATAACATAGATAAAAGTACAATAACTGGGACAGATGTTCAATTGTATGGAAATATAAAATGCAATGACATAACAACGCCATTAATAGGATTTGTTGGCAGAGCAACATATCAAAAGGGGTTTGATATAATATTTGGGGCATTTTCCCAATTATTTGAGGAAAGCAATGTAAAACTTGTTATGCTTTCCAAAGGTGAAAAATCTATAGAAGAAGAGATGAAAAACTTTGCTGAAAGTTATAGCAACAATGTTATATCCATAATAGGGCACTGCCCTCCACTGGTTCCTATTCTATATGCAGGAGTTGATTGGAGCATAGTACCCTCAGTATGGGAACCCTGTGGTTTAACTCAGATGGAATCCATGGCCTATGGTACACCAGTAATAGCAAGAGAGGTTGGTGGTTTAAAGGATACTATAATATCTCTAAATCCAGATCCTATAGTAAATCCTAACTTTGATAGAGCCACAGGAGTATTATTTAAATATTATGACAATTATGGCTTAAAATGGGGAGTGGAGCATGCCCTCAATTGGACATTCTATAGATTAAGGGATTTATGTTTATATATCACCTATCAGCATAGTGATTGTCCAGATAGTCCCTATGATAAAAATGGGCCTTTAAAGAAATTTATGGAAAATTGTCAAAATCATGTAATTAGAAATTTAAGTTGGCAAAACAATAACAGTATCAATAAGTATAAGGCCCTTTTTGGAGGCTCCATATATCAACATTATATGAAATAATATATATTTATGATAGATTTAGATTTAATAGTTAACAAAAATAAAATAAATAATAAAAATAATAAAAAATAATAATAAAAATAGAGAAATAAAAATTATAGATATTAGGATATGAAATTATAAAGGATATAATTAAAATTTAAAAATATTTCTCTATATTCAATCCTTTTTTATCACATACTTCTTTTAATTTATTATACAACACATCATCTATTTCAATACCCTTTTTATTTTTATCAATATTCATTTTTTCTATCTCGCCAGGTATTAGTATTTTAAAGTTCTTGGCAGGTTTTGAATTTTTAATCTCCTCAATTAAAGCATCTACTTTTTCCATAAATTCATCTTTATCTCCAAAGAACTCAGGATTCAGGGCTATAAAAAGGTCCCCTTTGGTACATCTATCTGTTACAGTGGCAGTTCCTTTTACATTAGTGCCCATTTGAGCCCCACCAATTGCCGCTATTATTTCAATTGCCAGTGCAAGGGCATATCCCTTTGGTCCTCCAAATGGCAATATTCCCCCTTCTAAAGCCTTTTTAGGATCTGTTGTAGGGTTACCTTCTTTATCTATGGCACAGTTTTCTGGAATTTCTTTTTTAAGTCTCAGTGCCTCAAGTATTTTACCCCTTGCAATTGATGAGGTTGCCATATCCACAGAATAAACATGTTTCTTTCCCTTGATGGATATTGCTATGGGATTGGTTCCCAATATCTTTTCAGTACCTCCAAAGGGAGCCATTGCAGGCTCAGTATTAGTAATTACAATACCAATTAAATTCTCCTTCAGTGCCATCTCTGAATAGTGCCCTGCAATACCAAAGTGGTTAGAATTTACAGTTGCCACCGCCCCAATACCAACATTTTTTGCTTTTTCTATGGCTAATTTCATTGCCCTTTCGCCTATTACATAACCTAATCCCATATCTCCATCTATGGTTGCCACTGCAGGACTCTCTTTGATTATACTTATGTTTGGATTTATGTTTATGTTGCCTACCTCTATACTTGTGATGGTTTGTGGAAATCTACCTATCCCATGGGAATGGAATCCTTTTAAATCAGCCTCAACATATATATTTGCAGTGATCTCGGCATCCTCATTATCTACGCCATAACTTGTTAAAATATCCTTAATAAGTTCCTTTTCCTTCTCAGGCATAATTTTCATATAATATCACCAGATATATTTATATCAATTAATACGTTTTTAATTATATACTATTATAAGTTATTAATTGTAATGATCCAATAATCCTCTATCCAATATCTTAATTTTCATTATAATCTTAAATATCCCATGTTGTAATAAACAATATCTCCATCATCATCCACAATGGCAATTATTAATTTTTTTCTTACAGAGTGGGCAACCCTAACAAATCCTGTAAGTTCTGAGATGGCACAGGGTCTATCTTCAGAAAAAACCTTTACGAGATACTCCGAATGAA
>DQSV01000076.1 GCA_015663075.1 Methanothermococcus okinawensis
GATGTGATTCCAGGGGGAGAATCAATAAGTGGAGATATAGGATATATTACTATTCGTGGCGGTGAAACAGAGAAATTCAATGTAAATGAATACATAACTGGAAAAATAAAAGTAAATGGAAATGGTGAATTACAACTAGGAAACTTATCAGAAATTGGTACTTTAGCACTGGATATGAATGGAAACGCTGGAATTACATTGAATATTCCAAAAGTAGATCATTTAGATACAGGTGTTATTAAAGGTAATTTGAACCTTATAATATTCGGCACCAATATAACCACCATGGATGTTGAAAGAATCAATGGAAATGGAGCATTAACTCTAAATAACGTATCCATTGAAACATTAAAAGTTAAAAGAATGAACAGTAATTCAGATTTAATAATCGAAAACTCCATTGTAGATAAATTAACAGTTGATAGGATGAATGGAAGAATAACATATATAAATTCTTTAGTAAATGGAAAACGGTATGACTAATACGTTGAGGAATAACACTACTACTAAATACCTAATTTTTTATTAATTTTTTATTTTTTTAATTAAATTATTTTTAATTTTTTTTATATTTTTAAACCACTTTTCCATCAAGTAATGATTTTTTTTATTTCCTTAATCTCTCCTTTAATGAATGATTATGGGTAATGTAAAGTGCCAGTGCAAGCATTAAAATACTTCCTGCAAGGGATAGCATCTCTAATGGTTTTGAATAATCCATATTCACTACCTTTTCAAAAAATCTTATAACCAGAACCATTACAACAACCTTGCCAAGTTTATCCTTAAGTTCATCTAAACTATGAATTTCCAAGATTTTATTCCTAACCTCACTATCCTCTGCATCATCTATTGCACTAATAAAAAGTTCATAGATACCAAAGGAAAATATTAACATAACCACTGCAATTAAATACAAATCCACCGCCCCAATAATATTTCCAATCAACAACTCATGAAAATTGGATGGACGGTAAATACCAATAAAAAATAAAAATGTTTTTTTTGTGATCAATATAATATCATAACTGGCTACAAGAAATAAGGAAACACTTCCAATCATCCCAAATATTACTGCCAAAACTGTAATTAATCTGCCCTTCCAAAGGCATCCTTCAAAAACAGTTTCCAATAAACTTCTTTTATTTTTCATTATTGCTCACTTATATACCTTTTTTTGAAAAATATTTTAATTTTTTAAAAATTTTTATATATTGTAAATAAAATTACTTTATACCTATATTAAAAATAATTGCTAATAAATTTTTTATTTTTTTATGGTGTCTCTATGAAATCAAATATCTCCATAAATAAGAACATTCTTATAATGGGTGGAACAAGGGATGGAATTCTAATAGCCAAAGAGTTAAAAAAGATAGGGGGGATATATATAATAACAACCACTACAACAAATTATGGTAGTGAATTAGCAAAGAAATACTCAGATATGGCTATATCTATGGAAAATACTCCTAAAACCCTTAAAGATATAGTTAAAGAATATGATATATCCCTACTTATAGATGCCACCCATCCATTTGCAATAAATGCCTCCAAAAGGGCCTTAAGTATTTCAAGAGAGTGTAATATTAAATATATAAGATATGAGCGCCCTCAAAAGAGATATAATAATGCCATCTATGTTAAAGATTTTAAAGAGGCTTCAAAGATTGCTCTTAAAATAGGTAAAAAAAATATATTATATCTTGCAGGGATTAAAAATTTAAATACTGTTGCAGGTATTGTAGGGAAAAATAGATTAATTGCAAGGGTACTCCCAATATCAGTAAATAAGGCATTGGAAATATTGCCATCAAAAAATATCCTAGGTATGGAGGGGGTTTTTTCAAGGGAATTTAACAAGATATTAATTTTGGAGTATAACTGCGATGTAATAATTACAAAGGATAGTGGAGATAGTGGAGGATTAAATGAAAAGGTTTTAGGGGCAATGGATGCAGATGCAAAGATAATAATTGTGGAGCGCCCTAAGATGGAATACCCAATATTATTCAACAGTATTGAGGAATTAGTGGATTATACAGAGAATTTAATATATAAAGAAAAAATGGTGAATACATGATAGATTTAGCCAGAGAACACTTTGAAAAAATTATAAAACTCTGTGGTGCCAATAGGGATTGCCAATATTATCCCTGTCATTTTGAGGGTCAGGTATGTTTGTGGTGTTTTTGTCCATTTTACCCCTGTTATGACGATGAGTTGGGAGAATTTATTACTCGAAGGGATGGCAGTAAAGTATGGAGTTGTATGAAATGTCCGTGGATACATAGACCAGAGATTGCCTGTGAGGTTTTAAAGGAAATTTTAGAGATTACAAAGGATAAGAATATATCCAATGCTCTAAATATATTAAATAACCATGAAAATATCATGATGGAGATCATGAGAAAAGTAAGAAACAAATCTCTGAAGGATAATTGTAATGGAAAATAAAATAACTATCCTTACCATCTATAGCAGTTTTTCCTTTTAGTATTTTTAATAAATCTTCAAGATGGAAATATATAAAAAAATATATTTATAATCATACCTATGATGATATATTTTGAAATCAAAATAATAATAAAAAAAATAAAAATTATAAAAAAAATAAAATAAATAAAGACAATAAAAAATAATTTAAATTTATATGTATGTTTAAGGTTTATGTTCTTATTATAATTATTTAAATACATCTAATTAATTCCCTTATGGATTCCTCTATATTTTTGGATTTAACAACCCCTGAGGCCAATAATACTCCCTCTGTACCCAATTCAAGTGCTGCTGCAACATCCTCTCCTTTAGAGATACCTGCACCGCATAGGATTATTACGTTTTTATTTATTTTCTTAACTTCCCTTACAGTTCCCTCTACAATCTCTGGATTGGCCTTGGATACAGGAATACCTGATCCTATTAATTCAGGAGGTTCTATAGCCAACATATTGGGATCCATAGCAGATACGGCCTTGGAAACCCCTATGTTGTTTGTACAAACTATTGTTTCTAAACTATTTTTCTTTGCAAGTTCAATGGCCCTCTCCAAATCTGCCAATACCATTCTTTTTTCAGAGTGATTTAATAAACTTCCCTTTAAACCACAATCAAGAAGGCCATCTATAAGAATACTTCCAGTATTGCTCCCAGGAGATATGGCATCAAAGTGCTGGGCATACACAGGAATATTTACATTCTCCCTTATCATTCTTAAATCTAAAAACTGTGGGCATACCCCTATGGTTATATCGTTCTCCTTAGAAATTTTTTCAGAGATCTCTGCTATATATAGTCCTCTCTTACCTACACTCTCTCTGTAGGTCTTATAGTTTATAATTATTATAGGTTTTATAGTATCACCATTATATTACTTTTTATGGTCAAAAATTATGGATATAAATAGTTTAAACCAAATCTAATAATCCAATTATAAAAATAAAAGGAATAGGAGGATAGTATATTAATAAAGAAATACTTTAAGATTATCTAACTTAGGTTAATTATGAGGCCATAATAGATCCTGCAGGGGATTTTATTTTGCTCCGTGCTTAGAATACTTAAGAAAAATAATGACGGGATTTTTACTTTTGTATTTTTATTCCTTCTTAGGTATTTTTAAAATATTAAATAATATTATTTTTATTTTTTTAATTATATTATTTTTATTTTTTATTGATATTTTAGAGTTTAACTAAATCTATCTTATTTTTTTATTAACTTTAATGCCTCTTCAACATCTCCATTCTCATGGACAACCATGGATATTGCCCTTGTAATGCCTGAAACATCCCTGTGTTGGAACACATTTCTTCCAGTGGCAACTCCCAAAGCCCCTGCTTCTATGGCATCTTTAACCATCTGTAGGAACTCCTTATCAGTATTTGTTTTAGGCCCCCCTGCAATTATAATTGGAGCAGGGCATCCTTTTACAACCTCCCTAAAGGAATCTATATCTCCAGTGTAATTTGTTTTTATTATATCGGCTCCCAACTCGGCACCAAGTCTTGCAGCATGGGCCACAACCTCTGAATCCTTCTCATCTTCTATTTTCTCACCCCTTGGATACATCATAGCAATTAATGGCATTCCCCAGTATTCACAAACCTCAGAGATGCTACCTAAATCCTTGTACATTTCGTCATCACTATTGGCCCCAACATTTACATGTATGGATACAGCATCTGCTCCCATCCTTATGGCCTCCTCAACTGAAGTTACTATGACCTTCTTGTTTGGGTCCCGGGAAAGAGAGGTTCCAGCAGATAAATGTATTATTAAACCAATATCCTTCCCATATCCCCTATGACCATGCCTTACTATTCCCTTATGTACCAATACAGCATTTGCTCCACCATCTGCTACAGCATTAATAGCCTCCCTCATATTTTCCAATCCCCTTACTGGCCCTGATGAAACTCCATGATCCATTGGGATAATTACTGTTCTCCCTGAATTTTTATTAAAAACTCTCTCTAATCTAATAATTTTACCTACATTTTTAATATTTTCAAATATTCTCATAAAAACACCTTAATTATGAATTATTTTTTTTATAGATCTTGTACTAATTATTCAATGGAAATTAAAGGTATTTTGTTATATGGCATTTTATTATATTGTATTTTATTTTTATATTTAAATTTTAATTTATTTATTATTTTATTGATTAATTAACATTTTCATTTATAATATTTTTTATATTTTTTTAAAATATTTTATTATTGTATTATACCATATCCAATTAATCTCCATCTTGAACTTATTTTCCTACTCAATGCAACCCTATCCCCCTTATCAGCACATACTGGAAGTTTTAATTTTATATCTGCAATATCCTCTCTTGCGGAAAGAATAACCCCCACAGTTGTGGCAGTTCCTATATTCAACATCAATACTTCATTTGATCTTAATGGTTCAATTTTTATTTCCTCCTTTGTACCTACAACTCTTTCAAGAAGTTTAACTTTTATAGTGAATCTATCAAGAGTCTCAGGAAGGGTTCCTGGCTCTCCTGCAACACTACCACTTAGGGCATCTGACTTTGTAAGGACCGGATCTAACTCTGTTCCAACTCCTACTAATCCCCCAGGAAAGGCCTTTTTTACCTTTGAACCTCCAACTCCAAGGGAAGTAATTTTTGTTATTATAGGTTCCCAATAGGTCTTATTCCCCTCAGTTACCTTTA
>DQSV01000022.1 GCA_015663075.1 Methanothermococcus okinawensis
GGGGGTTAGTTTATTTATTTCATTAGGATCTTTAATATGCCCTAAGATTTTAGCAGCCTCAGATCGTTTTTTCCAGTCTGATTTATAGTATTCCATAAATAATTCTGAAAGATCCCTATCAAGCATGTGTTCATACATCACACCCACCAACTAGATCATTATTTAATACCAAAATACATGGAAATACCATGGCCAAAATATGCAACAAGTAAAAATCTGGGAAATCTACCAATTAGTGTTCCAATTATAAATTTTAAAATATTCATTTCAAAAATTCCTAAAAGCCAGGCTACAACCTTATAGGGTATTGGGGTAAATCCTGCTATTATTACCCCCCAAACTCCATATCTATTGAAAAATACTTCCCCTTTTAAGAAATACTCCTTCCCAAATAACTTAACAAATACTGGGGTTCCAAGTTTGTGCCCTAAGAGGTATCCAACCACCCCTCCAAATGTAGAGGCAATAGTTGAGACTATTGCACATATTAAGGGATCAAGCCCAAATGCTGATGCCCCAATTATAAATAAATCTGGTGGAACAGGTTGAATGATGGATTCAGTAAAGGCTACGAAAAATACCCCCAAATATCCATAATTATTTATTAAATCCTGCATAATTGAATATAAGTCCATAATTTCATCTTTTTGATTAATTACATACTGTCCCAACATATAACCATGTTTGTTGGATACCCCTATATATTGGACATGTAAATTTAAGGTATAAATACTCCCTCAGTAATAAAAAAATATATAAAAGATAAATTATTTTAGTGATTTAAGTCTTCCCAATCGTTCATTAATTTTATCCAATTCTTCCCTAGTAAGTCTTGTGGATTGCTTTACATTATCTAACTCCTTTTTTAACTGCATTAATTTTATGAACAAAATAATATTTATTGAAAGACTAATAATGGCTATTATGAAGGCAATGGTATCATATGAACTCATTTTATCCCTCCAAACAATCCTTTAATGAATTTTTTAATAAATGATTCTTTTTCTACCTTTTCAGGTTTGTATTCTTTACCAATTAATCTTGCAGCAATTTGTAAAATGGCCTGTGAGGCTGGAGAGTCTGGATATTTTAAGACTATAGGCTCTCCAAATGCAGCGCATCTTCTAACGTTAGGATCTTCTGGAACAACCCCCAATATTGGAACTTCCAATATTGTCTCAATAGCCTTTGAACTTAATTCTGAGTCCTCCATGGTAGTTCTATTTATTATGGCCCCCAATATATTGGTGTCAAACTTTTTTGCTATGGCTATAACCTTTAAAGCATCGGATATAGAGGATATTTCGGGATTAACAACCAATATTAAATGTTTAGCAGTAGATATTGCTGTTAATGCTTCCCTACCAATCCCTGCAGGACAGTCTATTAGAATAATTTCTGCCATGTCATGTAATGCCGATAGAATCTCCACTAATTTTTCAGGCTTGGCTTTTTTAAATGCATCCAAGGATATACCCGCAGGTATTATCTTTACTCCTGCAGGACCTTCGTATATGGCCTGCTCTATAGTGGCATTTCCTGCAAGAACATCATTTAACGTTGTTGACTTTCCATCTAAGCCCATAACTAACTCCAAATTTGCCATGGCTATGTCTGCATCTAACACTATAACTTCAGTTCCAAACTTTGATAGTGCCACGGCTAAGTTGGCCGAAATTGTAGTTTTACCTGTACCACCTTTACCTGATGCAACTGCAATTGATATTGCCATTCCTTTCACCTATATGATTATTAAATTAACAATCTAATAAAACATTTTCTAATTTTTTAATAGTATCAATAATATCTTTTCTTTTAACTCCTATTGCAGCGTTTATAACAATATAATTATAGGGATATCCCCCTAAATAACAGGTGGCGAATTTATCAGAGGACCTTACTCCTCTTGGTCCAGTAATTCTTAAACTATATAATTTTCCTGCAATTTTCACAGGATCTGAATTTATGGTAATGGATAAGGATATGGGATTATTAACCTTTAAAACCTTACATCCTATTTTTTCTGCTAAGTTATTGAGAAGTTCATCTAAAAGATTTCTACATTCTATCTGTTGATCCATAAGTTTTAAATACTTATCCATTCCCAGGGATAGTAAGGATATCAATATATTTACAATAGGTGTAGCGCAGGCCCTTCCAGGATAACTAAGAGATATTTCCCTTAGAAATTCCTTGTCTTTGGAATATATGATACTACCTCCTATTGGAGTTAATAATGTTTTATCTGAGGAACTTACAACGGCATCAACCCTATATTTAAACGCCCTATTTAATTTATTAATGTAGTACTTATTTTGCAGAGCATAGGCTCCATTTATAATATGGGGCACATTGTACTCCTTACATATCTTTGCTATTCTTTCAATATCATCACTTTCCCTTGGAGGGAAAAATGTAAGGGTACTTAAAATGCATGGGTTATTTTTACATTCTATTTCATGAATTAGGGCATCTTCTATATCCCTCACATCTACTTTGAGGGCATCCCCATATAACGTAGTTTCAATCAACCTCATTTTAAATCCTGAAAAAGATATGGCCTTTATTGGACTCTTATGGGCTGCATAGGGATATATCACTACATTGGATTGATATTTCTTTCTTATGGCATTTAAACATAAAGATAGGGACATTCCCGTCGCCACAGGGACAGCAATTGAATAAACCTTTAAACCTAAACCATTCAAAAAACTCGTTAGTAGGTTATTAGTTAAACTATACATAACACTTGCTCCAGGGGCCTTAGGTTGTGGATCTATTAAATTGCCACTTCTTCCAACTCCATGACAAAAACCAGAAACCAATTCCTCTTGAACTTTCGAGGCAAATCGCCCTTCTCTCTCTCCTATCCTTATAACCTTAGGGTCCTTATCAGTATCCATAAGTGAAAGAAACTTTAAAAACATTTTTATTTTATCATCAGATATGCCTTTTTTTGGTATTTTTCTATGGTTTAGAATTTCTTCAATATATCCAAAATTATCCCTTAATATCATCAACCCCCTATTCTCCATGTTCTTAGGAATCATTCCAGTTATGTTCATTTTAAACATAATTTCACTATTTTCTTATATTTTCTTATATTTTACAGTTTATTTAATTAATTTTTATATTGACATAATAAATGTGAGTACATAGGCAATTGAGTAATATAAATTAAACCATATCAAAATAATATTTTGTTAATGTTATATTATTATTATCATATATATTTATTTATAGTCCATAACAGGATTATTTGTAATAACACAAGACCTTAAATCCCCCAATAATCCAAAAAAAATAATAATTACTATAAAAATTATAAAAATTATTAAATAATAGAAAATAATAAAAAAATCAAGAAGATTTTAAAGTATCTAAAAGAAGTAAATATATAAAAAGTAGAGATTCTATTCTTACCAATATATGCTCCTGTACATTGGAGATAGGATAAACCCTTTTTACAAGCCTATTAAAAAGTTATATTAGTCTAAAATAAGAACTTAAAGTAATTTTATTAATATTTTATCTTTAATATTATTTTTAGTAAGTAAAACATATTTATTTTAAACTTATTATAAATATAGAAATCCTATACTTAAAGGATTTCCTCTACACTTTCAGTGCTTAGGAATGTAGGAAGAAAAGAGATAATATATCTGTAGAATTTCTACTTCTTAAGTATTTAC
>DQSV01000017.1 GCA_015663075.1 Methanothermococcus okinawensis
GTTATATGATAATAGCACCTGCTAACTACATAGTAGCTGAAAAGCATTCCCTTGTTGGAAGTATAGGGGTTAGAATGGACATATTACAATACTATGGTCTTATGGATAAACTTGGAATCAATGCAACAGTAATAAAGGCTGGGAAGTATAAAGATATTGGATCACCATATAGGCCAATGACAAGGGAAGAAAGGGAGTGTTTAGAAAATATGGTAAATGAAATTTATATGGATTTTGTTAGATGGGTGGCAGATAATAGAAACATGTCTATAAATAAAACATTGGAAATTGCAGATGGTAAAATATACTTAGGAAATGATGCTAAAAAAGTTGGCCTTGTTGATTATGTGGGATCTGAGGAGGATGCTATAAATATAACTATGAAAATTGCCAATATCTCCAATCCAAAAATTGTGGATTATACTCCTTCAAAATCAGAGGGATTTTTTGGCCTTTTATCAAATATGGCATATAACTTGGGATATGGTATAGGGACAGGAATTATTGAATACAATAAAAATATAGGGGTATTTAAATATTAATATTTTACTTTAAAACCTTAATTTATATATAATTGCCTATACTTGTATTATTTTTATTTTTTATCTAAGCAATAATTTCAATTTACTTTTTTATAAAATAGATTTTTATATGTGATCCTCATGCATATCAACACCTCCGAAATATCCAAAAAATTAAATTTAGAGGAAGAGATTATAAAAAATGCCTTTGAAAAAAGGGTAATCTCCCTTAATAAGTACAAAAATAGAAAGTATATTGCATTTAAAAAGAAACTTAGGCACATAGAGAGAGGAACAACTTTATTTTTAAATGATGGAATGGATGTTGTAATGGGCTATCCAAAAATAAGGCGGGCATTAGTACTTGATCCCACTTTAAAAAAGTATTTTATTGATAGAGTAGTGGTTGAGGAAAAGTTAAATGGATACAACATAAGAATAGTAAATATAGATAATGAAATATTGGCAATCACTCGTGGAGGGAGAATTTGCCCCTTTACAACTAAGAAGGTATTGAAGTTATTGAATATGGATATATTAAAGGATTATCCAGATATAATGCTCTGTGGGGAGATGGTAGGTTTGAATAATCCTTATGTTCCCAATTACTACTCAGAAGTGGATAATACAACTTATAAGGATGAATATAATATTATTACAGAGAACTTAGGTTTTTATATATTTGATGTAAGAAATAGGGAGACAAATATGTCACTCCCTATAGAGGAGAAAAATAGGTTGCTTGAAAAATACAACATCCCTCATGTAAAACCCTTAGGCATATTTAAAAAGGAGGATGTGGTGGAAATAAAGAATATTGTAATGAAATTAAATAGTGAAAAAAGAGAGGGGATAGTCCTAAAGGATCCCAATATGCTTGTGGATCCTATAAAATACACTACCCACTATACTCAATACAGTGATCTATCTGTGGCATTTAAGTATCTCTTTGATTTGGGTATTGACTTCATGTTTAGTAGATTGGTAAGGGAGGGTTATCAGTCCTTTGAGTTTAAGGAAGGAGAAAAGGAGTTGGAAAAAAGGGCTATGTCCATAGGAAAGGCGATAATATACTCCATGGTAGAATCCATAAAGATGGTTTCAAGGGGAGAATTGATTACAGAGGATTTTGAGTTATACTTTGATAGTGAAGGGGATATGGATGAATTTCTAAATTATCTAAAGGAACTTCATATAACCTACGTTATAAAGAAAAGAGAAGTATTAAAAAATGGAGCGTATAGGATTGAAATAGGTAGAGTATATTCCTCTACTAACGATAAAATAAAAGGTCATTTGAAGGGTAGTTTGTGGTAAGTAAATAACAATTTTTTATTAATTATTTTAATTATTTAATTTAATTACTTACTTATTTTAATTAGGTGAAATTGTGGAAATATCCTCATCAATGGTGTTATTAATATGTTTAATATTTTGGATCCTATTGAATCTAATATATGCAAAAAGAAATAAAATAGATAAAAAGAATATTGGGGAGGATAATAATACTAATGAAAATGAAAATAATAATTATAACACAGGCCTAAAAACCTATTATGGAATATTTGGAGTATTAAGAACTTCTTGGGGATTAAAAACAATTGATATAATTGGAAAATATAATATATGGCGAAAAATAGGTATTTTTTTAATTCCAATATGTGTAATTATAAGTATTATCACATTCTATATGTTTATAAGTTCCACATTAAATCTATTTAATGGTACCATACCAAAGGAAAGTTCAAAACCTATAATATTTCTATTTGGAAATATAATTCCCTGGATTCCGGGAGTTATTGCACTTATAATAGGCATTACATTCCATGAGTTGGCCCATGGTATTGTGGCAAGGTCCTTTAACTTAAAAATAAAGAGTACAGGATTACTTCTGGCCTTGGGTATTCCCCTTGGCGCCTTTGTTGAGATAGGCGATGAGTTTAAAAGTGCAAGTAAAAAAGTCAGGGGGGCCGTAGCCTCTGCTGGGCCCATAGCAAATGTTGTTATATTTATGGGAGTTACGCTAATAACACCTTACTTTCATGAGTTACCTACTACATTAACAATTGCAGAGGTATTGGAGGATCATCCTGCCAGTGGGGTGCTCATGAGTGGGGATTTAATATATTCAATCAATGGAAAGAGAATAAACTCACTATCAGAATTTTACAATACTGCAAGGGAGTTAAGACCAAAGGAAAAAATAACCTTAAAGGTTCTTAGGGATAACCAATTAAAAACTTTGGAATTAATTACATCCCCAGAGGGTAAAATAGGTATAATAGTAGAGCCCTCCAATGATTTAATGTTTATATTGCAATTACTATATTGGACAAGTATGCTAAACCTAATGCTTGGATTTTTTAATCTATTGCCTGCAATACCCCTTGATGGATTTCATGTATGGAATGCACTTCCTGAACTAATTAGAGATTTGAAAAGAAATAGTAACATACTTAGTAATATTTCTAAATACCTGGAGTATATAATAAATGAGAAAAGCCTAACTACCATTAGTATGATGGTATGGCTCATGATATTTGCTTCCATAATGTATTCATTTTTATAATAAATTAGAATATTAATAAATTAATTCAATTTATTTTTAAGATCTTTAAAATAATGCCCTTATAAAATAGGAAATATCAAAAAATAACATTTAAAAGGTTTTATGTAAATTATAAATAAAATTATATATAATTATAGAAAATTAACAATAATATATTGGAAAGGTGATAGTGTGCACATAGAAATAAACGAGATATACTGCAAAGGGTGCGATATTTGTATATTTGTATGCCCTAAGGAAGTGTATGTTAAATCTGATACTTTAAATAAGAAGGGAATTTATCCTCCTATTCCAAAATACCCTGAAAAATGCACAAAATGCCAATTATGCGTTTTACAGTGCCCTGATCAGGCAATTTTTATCCCATAATAAAATTTGAATTATTTTTAAGTTTTTTATTATTTTTATATTATTTTCTTACTATTTTATTTATTTTTTTAATTAATTTTTGGAGTTTATATTTCCAAATTATTAAAAATAAACAATAAAAGATATATAGTTTAAATACAATATTTTATTTAGGTGGAATTTATGCTATCCATTAAAGATATTGTTTTAATTGTGGTCTCATTAGGTATATTACTGGCATCATTTAGATTGTGGATTCAGAAGGATAAGAAAAACATGGTTTATGCCCGCCTTCATATTGCAGGGGTTGTTGATATATCCTGTATAATTATACTTTTGGTTTTAAATCAGCCTTTATTGGCTATGATATATCTTATATTATGTCCCTTTGCAGCACATGCCATAGCCAATGCTGACTATTGTGATGAAATTAGAAAAAATGAGAATAGCAATAATTAGGGGTTTTTTATGTATCTCAACATAATTGATATGATAGTATTGATTTTAATTGTGGCCTCATATATTGGAGCATTGATACAGAAGGATTTAATTAAATGTGTAGTTTTAACTGGATTAGGAGGTTTAGGTTTGACCTATATATTCTCCTCCTTATTGGCTCCAGATGTAGCCCTTACAGAGGCAGTACTTGGAGGAGCCGTATTACCTGCCTTTTTCGCATTAACAATTAAGAGAACTCAGAGATTTGATGAGGTAGATTGACCATTTATTAATTTATTCCTTTTTATATATATGAATATATCTTGTTAAACTTTTATGTATGTATAACTCATGAATTTCCTTTAATTTTAAATTTTCCAAATATATTTTTTTAAAGGAGGCAAAAACCATATAACCATTATTCTTTAATATACTTCCAAGATTATTAATAATATCTTCCACACTACCCTTTGCAGATGTTGAGATGCCATAGGGAGGATCTGTAACAATGGCATCTACTTCATTAATACCCAGGGATTTTAAATAGGGTATAACATCCTGGGCATTTATTTTTTTCAAATCTATTATTTTATTTTCTAATTTATAGGATTTTAAATTTAAAAGTGTTCCATTGATCATATTTTCATCAATATCGCAACCTATTAATTTACAGCCTATAAATCCCCCCTCTATTAAAAACCCACCAGTTCCACAGAATGGGTCAAGAAGTATCTGATTTTCTTTTAATCTGGCTAAATTGACCATACCTCTAGCAAGTTTCGGAAGTATGCATCCTGGATGGAAGTATGCCCTTAAATGAGGTCTGTTTTTGTTAAAGTATTCCTTGTCTCTTTTTTCCAATAATAATGCTACGTATATTCTATCCCTTGATATTATAATTTTTATGGTTTTAGATGGGTTTTTAAGATTTACCTTTGCATTGGTTTTTTTCCTTATTATCTCTCCAATAATCCTCTCAATAGCCATTGAACTTATATTTTCATTTTCATTTGAATACCTTTTATTCATTTTAATGACTCTAATGGCAAAGGTATCCCTTGATGAATCCATATTTAATAAATTAAGTAATTCCTTAGATTCAAATTGTAGTAATCTAGAGGTTAATAATTTAAGGCCTTTATTTAGGGATTCTGAATGTTCTATCTGGAAAATTATTATATGGCCCTCATTTATATAGGCACTTCTCCTCACAATATTATTTACAATATCTATTAATTCTGACTTTTCAATGGATCCTTCATGGGATAATACGCCATAATTATCCAATAGCGTTAATTCTCCATTTAATGAATATATCTCCAAAAGAGCAATTAATTCAGATAATGGAAGGGTTTTATGGTCCTTTCCAAGTAAAAATCCTATTTTCATTATATCCCTTATATATGTTATATTATTTAGGTATACAATCAAATGCATAGTATTAAATTATTTCTTAATTTTAATATATAAATAAAAAATAGGAAATATGATGGAACTAAAAACAAAAAAATAATAAAAATAAAAATAGAAAATGTTCTTAATCTTGTAATATATATTTTTTTTAATTTTTTATAATTGTTATTAAATTTATAATAATTATCTTATCCTATGATAACACCACAATAAAAAGATATAAATAATATAAAAAATAACTTCACCTGTATTAAAATAGTGGAGTGATATTTTGATAAAAAAAGGCGATAAAGTAACTGTAGATTACATAGGCAAATTAAAAGATGGAGAAGTTTTTGATACTTCAATGGAAAATATTGCAAAAGAGGAAAATATATATACTCCTGAGAGATCCTATGAACCCTTAAAATTCACTGTTGGTGAAAGGCAACTTATTGAAGGATTTGAAGAGGCTGTTATTGGTAAAGAGGTAGGAGATGAAATAACTGTGGAGATTCCTGCAGAAAAGGCATATGGTCAAAGAGATGATAAATTAATTCAAAGTGTACCAAAGGGAGCATTTGAGGGGGCAGACTTTGAACCAGAAGAGGGAATGATAATACTTGCAGGGGGAGTTCCCGCTACAATTATTGAGGTTAATGAAAAGGAAGTGATTTTAGACTTTAACCATCAATTGGCTGGAGAGGACTTAGTATTTACAATAAAGATATTGGATGTAGAAAAAGAAGAATAATTAGTAAAACAATAAATAACAATAATTATTATTTATTATTTTTTATTTGATTTTTAATCCATTTAATTATAGGAATTTACAAAATAATTATAAAAATAATTAAATTTTATTTGGTGAATAATGAAAAAACTATTAATGCTCTCCTTTAAAAATAAATTAAGATATATATTGGCTGCCTGTAGTTTATTATTACTAATATCTCTATCCGGATGTGTATCCAGTGTCAGTGAGGGTCCCGTGGTTAAAAATGGAAGTACAGTTTCTATAAACTACATAGGTATGTTTAAGAATGGTACAGTATTTGATACCTCTATTAAAAGTGTTGCAGAGAAGTATGGTATATATAATCCCAATAGGGAATATAAACCCATAAACTTCACAGTTGGGGCAGGACAAGTTATAAAAGGACTCGAAAGAGGAGTACTTGGCATGCATGTTGGAGAAAATAAAATTATTGAAATACCTCCTGAGGAGGCTTATGGTCCCATTAGAGAGGATTTAATAATACCCATACCAATTGAATATTTTATAAAGGCCAATATAACGCCAGTAGTTGGTAGTTATGTATATGTTAGAGGACAACCTGCCAAAATAGTGAAAGTAAATAATACTCATGTAGTATTGGATTTTAATAGTCCTATGGCAGGAAAAACGTTAATATTCAACATAACTGTTGTGGATATTAAAAATTAATTTCATATATATTTTTAAATTTTAATTTTTCTATTTTTATTAAAATAAAAGAGATTGTTGGTAATTCTACTTGGAAATATCTTTATTATACCCACATATATTTACTTATTTACATCTCTAAATATAAAAAAGAATAATAAATAATTGATTATATTTATAAAAAAGATTAACTTTAAATAAGTTATTAAAAAATAAATTTAAAAAAACAAAAAAAACTAAATTTAAATAAAAAATAATAAGGTGAAATTATGAAAAAAATTGGAACAGAGGTTTTAAAAAGAGGATTTGCCAAAATGGTAAAATATGGAGTTGTAATGGATGTTACAAATGTTGAACAGGCCCAGATTGCCGAGGATGCTGGAGCCACTGCCGTAATGGCACTGGAAAGAGTCCCAGCCGACATAAGGGCACAGGGGGGAGTTGCCAGGATGTCAGATCCTGAGATAATTTTGGAGATAAAGGAGGCAGTATCCATTCCTGTAATGGCAAAGGTAAGGATAGGACATTTTGTTGAGGCTCAAGTTTTAGAAGAGATAGGGGTGGATATGATAGATGAAAGTGAGGTATTAACCCCTGCTGATGAAGTAAATCATATAGATAAAAAGGCATTTAAAGTACCCTTTGTATGTGGAGCAAGAAACTTAGGGGAAGCCCTAAGAAGAATAGATGAAGGGGCCGCCATGATAAGAACAAAGGGAGAGGCTGGAACTGGTAATGTTGTAGAGGCTGTAAAACACATGAGGGCTGTAAATGAAGGTATAGCGAGAATTGTGGGATACTATGAAATGGGCCTTGATAGAGAACTTTTACAGTTGGCAAGAAATGAATTAAAGGTCCCATTGGATTTAGTCTATGAGGTAGCAAAATTGAAAAGACTTCCTGTGGTGAATTTTGCCGCAGGAGGTATTGCAACTCCTGCCGATGCTGCAATGATGATGCAAATGGGATGTGATGGGGTGTTTGTTGGTTCAGGAATTTTTAAATCCAGCAATCCAGAGGAGAGGGCCAAAGCCATTGTTGAAGCAACCTATAACTACGATAAACCAGAGGTCATAAGTGAAGTTAGTAAAAAC
>DQSV01000040.1 GCA_015663075.1 Methanothermococcus okinawensis
AGCCTGGTACGGCGCGGGACTGCTAATCCCGTTGGGCTCTGCCCATCCCGAGTTCAAATCTCGGCCTCCGCGCTATGTTTTTAAGTTTTTTATTTATTTTTTTAGATAAAAATGCAGGTATTAACCTAGTAAAATAGTTATAAGTAGCAATTTTTGTTTTTTTATCTTTTTATCTTTTTATTCTTTATATTTTATCTCATTTTTATTTTTTATAGAATTAATATTTTCCCAACATGCCCATATATAAAACCATCCAAAGTACTTAAAAGATTCATGGCATTAACTCCTGTACAATGGAGGGGCATTATAAGTTCCAAATCGCACTTGGAGAGGTAATTATATACTTTATCCAAATATTCCTTTGAGGCAGACATTAAATGAAAGCCTCCGATAACTCCTCTAATTTTTTTATTTTTATTTATTTTTTTGGCATATTCCATAACATTGATTATTCCACTGTGAGCACATCCTGTAATTACAACACCATCCACTATTATAAACATATCATCATTTACAGGGTCTATTTTATAGGTATTATCCCTAGTTATCATATAGAATAACTCCTCTTCATAGGGAAATATCCTTTCAACCTTGCCAGATATTATCATATCTCCTTCAAAGTAGGGATTATTCTCAACAAATATTAAATTTTCCTTTATTAAATGTTTTTTTAGACTTTTATTTATGCCTATATATTTTCTTTTATCGCTTGAGTATCTATCCACAAAAGCCTCTGGGTGGATGTATATTGGAATATCATATTTATTTTCTCTATCTGAAGATGATTTATTTCTCTTATTTATAAAATACTGTAATCCATCTGTATGATCATAATGACCATGGCTTATAACAATACTATCAAAATTATCCCTCTCCTTTATTGTTTCCAGATTTTTCCTTAGGGTAAAGGGATCCTGTCCAGCATCAAATAGTATTTTTTTGTCATTATATTTTATAATTAGAGATAAACCATGCTGGGCAATATAGGGTTTGTTAGCAATATTATCTATAAGAACCATTATTTCCATAATATTTCACCTATTTTAATATTTTAAATTAGTCTTTAATAATGGATTTGTATTAATATATAATCATAAAATATAAAAAATTAGAAAATATAAATATAAAAAATATTAATAATAATTAAATATCAAGAAATATAAATAAATATAGTCTTTTAATAAAAATCAAAATTAAATGTTGGTAAATAGAGTTATATTTTTCTCTCTGTTGATATTTTATATTATTTTATTATATTATTTATTTTATATAACAGTAAAATCATATGTTTAAATATAAATTATATTAAAAAACTATTTTGTTTTTCGGGGTATTATGAAAATATTTGGAATTATTGATCTATCCACCATAGATTATTATAAAAAATGTTCTGCTGTTGTATTTATGAGTGATTGTAATATGAAATGTGGATACTGCCATAATTATGAGTATATGAAAAAAAATACTCATGATATAGATCCATACAAAGTTTATAAAAAAATAGATTTAACTTTTGCAGATGCCCTAGTAATAAGTGGTGGAGAACCAACAATGCAGCCCAATAGTTTAAAGGAATTTTGCAAAATTATAAAAAAAGAGGAAAATCTTCCAATAAAACTTGATACTAATGGCTCCAATGTGGATATTGTAAGGGAATTAATTGAGAATAATCTTATAGATTACTTAGCCATAGATGTAAAGTGTGCCTTTGAAAAATATTTTAGTATTACTCATTATGATGGTAATAAAATAAGAAATAATGTAAGGGAACTTATAAAACTTTGTAAATCAAATAATATTTTTATAGAGTGTAGAACTACATATATACCTGATAAAATGGACGAAAATGATATTATTGAAATTGTTAAGACTGTAAAAGACTGTGATTTATATACTTTACAACAGTTTGATAGGGAACATTCTTGGAAAAAGGAATATAAACTCCTGAAGGAACCTACAATGGAAGAACTTATAAAATTGGGAGGTATTGCTAAAAAATATATTAATGATGTTATCATAAGGTCCAAAGAAGGGATAATACATCTTTAAAATATTGGAATAAAAATAAATAAAAAAAATAAAAAATATATTAAAAAAATAAAAAAGGTAAGGTAAAAGACAATAGACAAAATAACTACAGAACATTGTAATAAAAACTAAAATAATTTAAAAATATAAAATAAAAAAATTATAAAAATAAAAGATATTATAATTTAAAAGACTTCAATTATAATTTTATAGGGTTCATGTCTTTTTATAGACTCCCATTTTTCTATATTAATTTTCCTTATTTCTTTTCCTTTATGTTAATTTTATTTTATAATAATTTTTTAATTATTTTATTATCTTATTATTATTTTATTATTATTTTTTGTTATTTTTTATTATATTATGTAATTAACCACAAACCATTTTAAAGTCCATCAAGAAACCTAACATTGGGGGATAATATGAACCTAAGGGAATGGAAACCAATATATAACAAAATTATGGATGATTTTGGATTTGATAAAGAGAGGGATTTAGAAAGTGCATTATTGCTAAAGGATCTGATTGAAAAGGAGATGAATAATATCCCTCAAGAAAAAATAAACAATATTATAAGGAATAAAAATGTTTATGTTATTGGAGCAGGTCCCTCCATAAAGAAACATATAGATAAATTGAAAACTTTAATAAATAGGGATAAGGATGTTATTATATCTGCAGATGGAGCCACTAAAGCGCTATTGGAAGAAGACATTGTTCCAGATATAATAGTTTCAGATTTAGATGGGGATATGGAAAGTATAATAAAAAGCAATAGTAGAGGTTCCATAGTTGTGGTTCATGCCCATGGGGATAACATTATGGCAATAAAAAAATACCTTCCAAAATTAAAGAATATTATAGGAAGTTTCCAAACTCCCAATAATATTCCAGGGATTATTAATCATGGAGGTTTTACAGATGGGGATAGATGCTGCTTTCTTGCAGAGTACCATGGTGCCAAGAGAATAATACTATGTGGTATGGACTTTGGGGAATACATAACCACGTATTCAAGACCTAATTTAAAGGAGAGTGTAGAGAGAGGGGATGATATTAAAATAAAAAAACTAAGATATGCTAAGGAATTGATAGAGTACCTTAAAGAGCATGGAAAATGTGAAATAATATCCATTGAAGATATGGGAGAGAGATAATATATGACTTTAAAAGATATAAATGTCTTAATAGTTGGAGGTTATGATCCCACTGGAGGGGCTGGAATAATTGCAGATGTAAAGACCATTAAGGCATTGAAATGCAACCCGCTAACTGTAATCACTTCTTTAATACCTCAAAATAATAATAGGGTATATTCCAAAATGGACCTTCCAAAGGATAATATAAGAGATCAATTTAAGGCCATATTTGAGGATTTTGAAGTATCCATTGTAAAAACTGGAGTATTGACCAAGGAGGCCATTGATGTACTACTGGATTATCAAAGGAAGTATAACTTAAAAATAATTTGTGATCCTGTGTTAAAATCCTCCACAGGATATAATTTTATAGAGGATGAGACCCTTAAAAAGTACTTTGAATTATTTAAGAAATCCCTTTTAATAATGCCCAATTCTGGGGAATATAATATAATAAAAAATTCTAAGTACTTTGAATATCTAAAAAATAGTAATAACTATATACTCATTACAGGAATAGAAGATAAACTATTCTACAACAGCAGAGAGTTGAGAACATTCAAAGGACATAGAATAGATAGGGAGGTACATGGTACAGGCTGTGTATTTGCCTCTGGAATAGCCTCCTTTATTGCAAAGGGACATGATATTATCTATGCCATTAGAGAGGGGAAAAGGTTGGTATTGGCCTCTGTAATATATGCAAAGAGAACCAAGTATGGCTACAATACCAATCCAACCTATATAAATAGGGAAGAGGTAATAAAAAGTATAGGTTATGCAATCTATCTCTTAAAAAAAATGGATTTTCATTTTCTCATTCCAGAGGAGGGTTCTAACATTGCAGAGGGCCTTATCCTTCCAAGGAATATTAGGGAGGTTGCAAGTTTAGTAGGGGGCATTATAAAAAAGAATAAAAACTTAGATTCCAATTTAGGGTTTTATAGAGTTGGAGAGGTGGAGTTTGGAGTTTTCAGTCCTATATCGAATATTATAATTACTGCCAACCATTACAATCCAAGGATTAGGAGTGCCATAACTATAAAGTACTATGAAGACATTATAGAAATACTTAAAAGTAAAAAATATGAATTTACCCTATCCTCATTTGAGGGAGAAAGAATAAAAGGAGAGTCTTCTAAGGTAATGGAATTGGGCACAAAATTAGCCTGTGAAAAATTTGAAGGGGTGCCTGATATTATTTATGGTGATCTTGGAAGGGAATCTATTATGGTAGTATTAGGCGAAAATGCCTTGGAGGTTGTAAAAAAGGTTAAAAAGATTATAGATATTTATAAAATACATTTTCTATAATCTAAAACATCTAATATCTCCTTAATATTTTCTATTTTTATATCTGCATTATCCAAGGCCTTTTTTGAAACACTGCCCCCTTGTAGGTTAATAATTGATAAATCACTTTCAAGCATTGCAGGTACATCATTGGACCCGTCTCCAACCATAATCACCCTATATCCTTCCCTTTTTAACCTCCTAACCAAATCTCTTTTAAGATTTTGATGGGCCTCTGGAATGATGTATCTTTCATTAATACCCACTATATCCACAGTCTGATGATCGCATAAAAACCTTTGGGATTTTATCTCTTTAATAATTCTTTTAACATTAACTAGGGTACCAGAGCAATCAAAAACAACTGCGGTTTTCATAAAATCCCATTTAATAAATTAGAAATAAAAAATAAAACATAAAAAAATTTAAATTTTATATAAAATAATTGTTATATAAAAATTTATGATTAAGAATTTTGATTCTCAAACTCAATTATCTAAATTTATAATCTAAAATAAATAATAAATAAAAGAATTTGTGAAATATATCTCCCTATCCCACTTAAACTAAGATCAATAATGCTAATCTTGTAAGAAGTATTCTTTCTTAGTATTCAAAGTATTATGTTTTTATCTCTTAAATATCTAAATTTTTTATTTTTATTTTATTATCCTCTATTCTTCACACACTATTTTATATTTTATTTTTATTTTTTTATTACTTTTAATCAAAGATTTTTATTTTAATTTAAGTATATATATGTTTTTATGATTAAATATATGCTTTAAATAAAAATACCATAGTTCAATATAACCTCTAAAATAATTACAAAGATTGTAATACCTAAAACCTTTTCAGGGGATATTTTTATTTTAGAGATATCTGTATCCATATATCTAATTAGTCCTGCACTTGTAATAAGACCTCTATCCTCTTTTCTTGTCATAATATCACTTTTTAAATGAGATTGTTATATACTTTTTTCTTTTAATATCTATTGTTAACATCTTTCTTTTATATATTTTTTTATAGGGTTATATATTAAAATATTCATTTTAAATATTCCTCTCCATAGTTAACCTTATATATCTTAAATCCTGGCTGTATTCCTGGATTGTGGGATCCAGTGTTGCCTTAACTAATTTAATATGCTCTAAACCAGCACCATCTAAGAAGTGGAGTTTTGTATATATACTATCCTCCAGATTTCTTGTTGATACCCAGGCATAGGCCATATATTTCCCATTACCCACAGGTTTCAACCTCACTATTAAACTATAGACTCCATTTTTATTAAATACCTTTTCATAGAGATTGTCCCCATATTTAACAATAACCTTGTGGAATCTAGTTATATTTTCACTTAATATTGTATTTTTGCTAATATCATAGACCACATCATAACTAGATAGTGTACTACTATTTATTAAAATTAAGTTCATAACCACATAATTCTCTGTTTTTTGGAAAGGCACTCTAACAATTAAGGATCCATTTTTTAAAAATCCATCTCCAAATAATCTTTGATACATCCCTGCCTCTCTTTTATTATCGGGAGTATTTGGTGGTAAATCAAAATTCCAAAAGCCAAACATACTCCATACTGGAGCTATATCAGTCATTCTGTTGTAAGTAATTAAATAATCAGGATTTGGATTCTCAGGATGGGTGTAATTTAAAAGTATCTTGGCATCCTTATCCTTTATGTGGTATTTTTCAATTAGTATGTTATAGGCTTCACTTTTAGGCAGGGGCAGTATTTCATTTAATATCTTTACAGTCTTAGATACATTATCGTGAGTGTAATTCATTAAAATGCCACCCTTTTCAAAGGCCTTATCTCCACTTGTAGATAGCATTCTTAGTATGGCAATGGATAGGTTTTCATTTGATGTGGAAAATGCTCTACCTACCCAGTAAGCCCTTGGAGAGTTCTGGCTACCACCATCAAAGGTTACCATCTTTCTTGTAGCCCAGGTATATATGTGGCCATTATCCCACCAACAGGTTATTACTGAATTATTTGGTGTTTCTGTTTTTATCCAATCCAAACCCTCTTTCCACCCATTGTTAAATGTTGGAACAGTGCTAAATGGAACAGCACTTGCAAGTGAGGGTAGAACCAAGGTTATTGCCAAAAGTAAGATAATAATTTTTTTTACCCTTAAAGTATTATTGGATACTATGATGTCAATTACTTTATATATTGCAAGTAGCGCTAAAACAATTAAAAGTCCATAGGCAGCAATTGGAACATAGGTTGTGGGAAGTAATATCTCAGGTAATTTTGAAATTGATTTATAAATGGTATATATGGATAGTATTCCAACTAATGGATATATCGTCCATTTTATTAAATCATCATCTCTCTTTTTAATTGTATTAACCAATTGTCCTACAAATATACCAACTCCTATTGATAGGGGGGGCACCATCAAACTAATAAATCTAACCCCCTTTGTGGCAGCATAGAATGTTGCAATTAACCACAGTGTAAGTAGAAGGGCATATTTTATATCTATCTTAACATCCCTTTTCATATATCTTGTTGAAAGGAAGGATAGTGCTATTCCTAAGATTCCCAATATAAATAAAAAGTTATCCCCTAAGGAATTATTTATTATTTCATTAATGGAGGGGGTGGCAAGTTCAGATACTGTGGTAAATACATTAGGCCAACCTGAAACCTTAGTAGTTTCCTTTATAAGGGTAAATCCCACTGGTGAAAGAACACCCCTTATAAAACTATTTACTCCATACAATAGGGATATTAAGAGGGCACCTCCTATGGTAAATATTCCTGTTATTAAGGATACTCTTTTTGTACTTCCCACTATTAATGGAAGGGGTATTTTATCCCTATATCTATTAACAATAAGGCTGTATATTACATAGAGAATTAAAAATCCAGTTACAATATCATATCCATACCACCAACCTACCCACATCCTTGGGGATAGTGCCATTAAAACTGTTGCCAAGGATGTGTATATTAAGGATACCTTTAGGTTTTTTTGATTGTGTAGGGCCTCCATAATAAACCATACTATGAATAATATTGGTAGTATCTCAAATATGGGAGTGTCTGCAAAACCTGCTGAGGTTTTATATAACAATGCTGGAGAAGATATGATAATCAATGCTCCTACCAAACCTCCAACATTACTCAGTGTAACCCTTCTAATTATAAAGAAGATAGGTATTCCCAATAGAATACTTAGAAGGGCAGGCACCCAGAAGGCTGCATTCATCAAGGTTACAGTGGGGTCTATGGAATGCCATAGGCTATATACTCCAATAGTTGCATAGGTTATAGCAGGCACAGGGATGTTTATTGGATGTCCAGGGGGAGCATATTGGCAAGTATCATAGGGTACTAATTTCCCATCTACTTCCTTTAAGGTCTCCCCAAGATAACCTTTATTGTAGTAATTTTCCGTGAGCCTTAGGTAGTAGTATGGATCCAATGCAACAAGATACATTCTTCCATTATCATCAGAAAATAGGTTTTTTAATTGCTCATTATTGTTTGCAAACCCCATATCTGCAGGCTGAGCTCTTAATTGAAAACTCATTAATCCGATAAATAGTACTATTAAGATCAATTTTAGATATTCATACTTATTAAAAAATTTGGACACCTTCTCCAAAGCATCTTTCATACTGTACCTCCAACTATTTAAAGTAATATTATAAACAACATTTTTATAAATTATACTTTCATAAATTTTTTGTTATATATAGTTTTATTTTAATTTTGTTGATTATTTATTTTTTAGTTTTTTATCAATAGTTATTTATATATTATCAATAGTTATTTATATATTATCAATAGTTATTTATATATTATCAATAGTTATTCATATATGAGTTATTTGTATAT
>DQSV01000054.1 GCA_015663075.1 Methanothermococcus okinawensis
CACCAACCAAAGGATAGTAATAGGGGCACAGCCATTTTTCTTTTGTTATCATTTAAAAACATTATATTTTTTTGTAATTTTTCTATTGCATCATGTATTTTGTTTTTAGATATGCATCTGGAGGAAAACCTTGATATTATTTCTGTTAATTTTAATACAATTCTATAGGGTAGAGATTCATGCATTATTACATAAAGACCCAATAATGTTATAATACCAACTAATATCCATATTACTATAAGTTCCCTTACATAGACCATTCCTTTTATTAGTAGATATATAATTACAAAGAGAGATAAAACTAAAAAAACAATTGTATCCAATAATCTTTCAACTATAACACTGGAAAAGGATACATGCTTTGGAATATTCTCTAACTTTGATAAATAGTAGGCTCTAAAGGGTTCGCTACCTCCCTTCATAGAGGGGGTTATATTGTTTATAAGTTGTCCCATCATAACTAATAAAAATAGATTTTTAAGGGATACTCTAGGGTAATTATTAATACTTAGAATATACCTCCAACGTAGTACTAAAATAAAAACCACTAAAAAATAAATAAACACTGCCAATAAATATAGATATATATTACTTGAAAAGAATATTGAAATTGTATTTTGGATTCCAATGTCCCATACAATTAAAAGTATTATAATTAGGCCCAATGCCCCCATTAAAATGGTCATTAAACATTTTTTTATATTCATATCCACCACATTACTTCCTCAAAAAAATAACTAAATGTATTATTGATTATTTTATAAATGTTTTTGATGTAATAACTAGATTTTTTAAAAAAATAATATAAATTACAAGATTTTTTAAGGATTCTAATTCCTTTCAAAGGATTAATTTTCCCGTTCTTGGAAGCATTTAAGGAGAATAATAATAGGATTTTTACTTTTTATGCTTTTTACTCTTTTAGATAGTTTAAAACATCTTATTTTCATTTTTATTTTAATTATCCTTTATTTTTTTTATAATTATTTTTATAATAATTATTTTAATTATCTTTATTATTCCTTAGACTTAAGGCAAATTGTTATATGGTTATAAATGATTTTTTTAAAAAAAATTTATTTAAAATAACAAATATAAAATCTAAAAGTCTTTTTTAACAACATACTGTATGATTCTTGCAAATGCAGGTCTTGTAATAAGTATTCCTATCAATACTCCAATTATTGTAGTAATGGCAAATCCCTTTAGCATACCTATGCTCATAACAAATAGTGGAAGCATTGCAGCAATTGTGGTTCCTGCAGCAGCAAATATTATAAAGAACGCCCTTTTAATACTTTTTTTAACCCTCTTAGATTCCTGGGACAGAGTTTCATCAGTTATTACAATCTGATCATCCACTCCAGTACCTACTGAGGCTATAATCCCTGCAATAGATGCCAAATCAAGTTTCCAATTTATTGCAGATGCTACTCCAAGGATTATTAATATTTCAGAGGCACAAGTTATAAGTATGGGTATTACTATTGAGGGTTTTTTGTACCTTATTGCAACAACAGTTCCTACAGCCAAGAATGCAAACAATCCTGCTATAATAGCTCCTTTTATGAAGTCCTGTCCTAAGGTTGGAGATATAGAATTTATATATTCAATTTTTAATTTAACTGGAAGAGAGCCTGATTTTAGTGCAGTATATATTACCCATGCCTCATCAATATCTTCCTTAGTTGGGTTGTTCCCAGATATGGTAATTATCTGATCTGGATGGGGCCTTCCATCAGCTAAAGTTGGGGATAATACTGGAGCACTTATTAATTTACCGTCCATGTAGAGTTCTACTCTATGATTTCCCTTTCCATAGGCCACTTTTGCAAATTTCTCTGCTCCCTCAGGGGTTAATTTAAAGGCCACTCCATAGCCAGATGGAGTTGATCCTGGCTCTTCAACATAGGCCACATCTCGCCCAGTGTATGCAGTTATATTATCAATTTTTGCTTCAAATACTCCCTGTTGAGTTAAAATTTTCTTTATTCTCTCTAAATCAGCGTTTTTTGGAATTTCAACTACAACCTCATCATCTCCTCTGGAATAAACTGTTATATCACTTAAACCATTAGTATTAAGCCTACTGGCCAATATCTCTGTAATTACTGTCATATTTTGTTCAGATACCGGTTTATTAGTATTTAATACAATAACTGTGCCCCCACTTAAATCAACTCCAAAGGATATTCCTTTAAAGGAGATTATTAGTAGGGATAAGATAATGCACCCAATTAATATCAATATCTTACTATCCTTCAATAATTTCATTTTCATCCCTCAAATGTAATAATATTTACTTCTTTTTATACTCTAAGACATAGTATTTTAATATACCAACATTTGTTAGCCAAGTTGTTAATAAATCTCCAATTAAACCAAATAATATAACTAATGCTATATCCTTTAAAAGAATGGCCGCTGGTGCTATGTATGTAACCACCAAATATAATACAAACATGGCCACTATGGTAGTTATGGACATTGTTATACCTGTTTTCATGGCTCCCTTAATTCTCTCCTCTAAATCACCAGATCTTCTCTTTAATACTCTGGTAGTTAGCAGTATATCTGTATCTACACTATATCCTATAAGCATAAGTAATGCTGCAATTGTTGCCGTAGATATGGGAATGTTAAATAAACTCATACTGGCAAGGGCTATTACTATATCAGATATTGCTGCAAAGATAATTGCAATAGAGGGAATGGGTGTCCTAAATACAAGATATACCACTACAGCCATAAATAAGAATGCAAATCCTACGGCCTTTAATCCATCACTCCAAAATTTCTCACTTAGTGAGGCTCCTATCTGCTTTTGAGAGTATTTAAGGTCCTCCAAATTGGAAGTATTAAAGAATTTTTTTAATCCCTCAAGTATTTTCTCAGTATCTACTTCATTACCTGCTCTGATTACTACAAGAGTTTCAGAGTGAGATTGGGATTTTTTTACCTCGACTCCAGAGGGGAGATATTCCTTTAGATTTTCAATACTTATATCATTTGGAACAGTGATTGTTATTTCTGTGCCCCCACTTACATCTATACTCTCTTTTAATCCATTACTATATACAAATGCGGCTGAAATAATAGTTAGTATTATGGGAATAATTGCTAATACCTTATAGTCTATTTTCATTCAATCCCTCCAATTTAAAAATAATTAAAAGGTTTATATGGAAATTATTTATAAAGTCTATTATAAAAACCATATATAAAATATATAAACTCACACTTATAATTATAAAAATAATTCATAAAAATATTCCAAAATTTATTTAATATTTTAATTTAAATATATTTTTACCATTAATATCGGATACCATTTCAATAACTTCCTCCTTTATGTTATAATCCCTTTTCATTTTTAAAACTGTTTTTGGCACTGATAAAATATCAGATGGGGCAGAGGATGAGTCACTGTTTAATAGAAATCTCTCTCCCCCATATTCCTTAACTATTTCAGAGGCAGCCATTGGAGTTAATTTGTTCGGTTGCACTGTTAATCCCATGTTCATGTTTGTATCATATACCATTGGCACTGTCTCTTTAGTACAGTGCTCTATTATTATGTTTTTTTCCATTTCTTTCTTTAAACCTAAGGAGCTGATAACATCTATTATGGTCTTTGTAATCTCCCCCTTGTTTCTTCTGGGAGTATGGACAACTGCTGGTAGGTTTAATTCCTGGGCTATTAATAGTTGTTCCTCAAAAACCTTTATCTCATCTTTTGTGCCCATTTCAAGGCCTATTTCACCAACACCTACCACGTACTCATTTTTCAAATACTCTTTTAACATACTGTAATTTACATCTGGTGGAATCATTCTAGGGTGTATCCCTAAACAAACAAACATTTTTAATCCATTTTTCTCAGCCCTACTTATTTCACTATTTATTAATTTTTCAAAATGGGCCCGTAATATATCCATTGAATAAGGTTTCAAGGGATCATGGGCCAATGTAATAACACAATCTAAGCACAGAGCCATTTTTTCAAAATCTTCATAGGGCCTTGTATCTGAATGGACATGTGTATCCATCATATTTTCACCTTTTGCTATAATATATATTCTTTTTAATATTTTAAAATGGACTATCAAGATAAAATACATAATAAAAAAATTATTAATAACAACTATATAATACAAATATGTAATATAACTTATATGAATAAGATATTAAGGAAGGTACTTGCAGCACTGTTATACTACTTAAATATTTCTCTTAGAAAATGGTTATTATTTTCATTTTCAAGAAACGAAAATGAGCCTGTGAGAATATGCTATCAAAGAATAAATCTATTAAACTACCTAAAAGAATAGAAAACTTATAGTCATCAATAGAGCAAAGATAAAACTTGAATACTCAGATCTTTCTGAAGTGCCATAGATGTTAATATGAGAATACCTAAATATATGAGTCTCTAAGTATATAAGTACCTTTGAAACTTACTTCTTTCTTAGAATGGATGGATATCTCAGGCTTATAAGGTTTTGAGGTTGAAGTATAGGCACGAGACCTTTGGTAATAGAAATGCAGTTAGATTCTTTTATAAGTTAAAGGGAAGGATAAAAGATTCTGGAAGAGATTCCAATAACTCTTTCTTTAATTCATCTCAGAGTAGTTAGGGCCTTTGTATCATTCTATAATCTCTGGAGGCTGTTATCTTTACAGTCTCTTTATGTGGATTCAAATCTTTATATAGGTTATTATCATATATTATTTTTGGTGGGATGTAAGGTTAATACAAAACTTTTTAAATTTCATATAATATGTTTATTAATAGTTTTTATAATTTATTATTTATTAATAACTTTATTTATTTTTTTTAATTATTTTTCATTTTAAGAAAATTGTTAAAGAAATATATTTAAAATGATACCTTGTTTATTAATTATAATTATTTTTATTTTTTGGGAAACTATGGTAAAAAACCCCCTCCCCTTTGGAAAATTGAAAAATTTAAAAAAGGACCACTTAATTAAAGATAGTGCCTATATGGTATTTTCCAATATATACTCTAAAGGGATGGCCTACCTTTTTTATTTTATAACTGCCCTTATTCTTGGCACAGAAGGTTTTGGAATCCTCAGGGGACTTTTGCCTCTAATGGATACAGTAACAATATTTTTTTGTTCAGGAATTGCCCCATCAATGGCAAAGTATATCTCTGAATATTCTAATGCAAAGGAACATAATTGGATTTTTTCTGTATTATTTGTAATGATATTTTTTTCAACCTTAGGGGCTATTTTTATAGTTCTATTGAAGTTCATACTTGGAGGAGGTTATGGTAATATAGATACAAAACTCTACATATTTGTGGGGGTGGCAGTAATATCCTCTTCATTCCTATCCTGGAGTAGGGGAGTATTACAAGGAATATTAAAAATAAAAGATCTATCAAAAACTTGGATAATTGAGCACTCTTTTAGGATACTATTTGTAATAGTACTTTCAATGTATTTAGGAGTTTTGGGATCCATAATATCCATATCCCTTGCCTATCTCCTTGGAGGAGTATTTGGGTTCCATCTCTTAAAAAAACATTTAAATGTTAATATCTCCATAAGGGACACTTTAAATAATATTAAAGAGAAAAAAGAGTTAATTAAAGAAATACTACTCTATGCCATACCAATAGCCCTGGGAAGTGCATCCTATCGTTTTTTAAATGATCTGGATAGTATAATCATAATGTCCCTATTGGGAGCCCAGGAAAATGGTATATATGGATATCCATCCCTACTATCCCGTGGAGTTTTTTTATTTGCCTCTGCAATAGCCATACCTCTATTGCCAAGAATGGCTAAGACAAAGAATTTTAAGAATATTAAAAGAGCCCTTCTAATAAATTTAATTTTAATAATACCAGTCCTTGCAGTAATGTTTATATTCTCAAAGGAGGTTTTAATGGTACTCTTTGGGATAGATGATTACAGAGCCTCCTTATCATTAAAAATACTCTCTATTTCAGCAGGTTTTATGAGTTCCTATACTATATGTAGTTCTTCACTCCAAGGTTTGGGATATGCAAAGATACCTTTATATATCCTCTTAGTTGGAATTCTCTTAAATGGTATTTTAAATTATGTATTTGTTAAAAAAATGGGTATTATAGGAGGGGCCTATGGAACATTAATATCTTCCCTTTTTATCTTTATAATGGTATTTTTATATTTAAAAAAAATAATTAAAAAAAATAACAACTAATAGAAATAACTTAAAAATTTTTTAAAATATAAATAGTAAAATATTATTAAAATAATAAATAAATTTTATATTATAAACTTTAATATACCAAGAAACTTGGAGTTTTCAGAGATTGACCATAATTGGGATATCTAATACTATATAGTATGGATTAAATTAAAAATTTCCAAATTTTAAATGATGATTTATATGGCAATGGAGTCTACAGAATACGGAGAATATGGAAATAATAAATACAGATATATAGATGCACACTGTCATATTGAAGATAAAAAATTTAATAAAGATAGAGAAGAGATTCTTAAAATATCAAGGAGTAAAAATATAGAAATTATAACCAGTGGAGTAGGCCTTGGGGGATGTAGGAGGGCCCTGGAACTTAAGAAAAATTATGATATACACTTAACCCTTGGTTTTCATCCCCATGGGGTTAGAGCAGAGGATAAGGTTGTGGATAAAATATACCGTATAATAAAAAACAATAAAAAACACATAGTTGCAGTTGGGGAAATAGGCCTGGATATAAGGGATGAAAATATACCTCGCCAAAGGGATATATTTAATAGGTTTATTACATTAGCCGAAGAGTTGAATAAACCTATTGTGGTACATGGAAGGGGTCTTGAGAGGATGTGCTTTGATATAATAAACAATAGAGTAATATCCATGTTCCATTGTTATAGTGGAGATGAAAAACTTGCTAAGGAATTAATAGATAATGGTCATTATATTTCAATATCCACATTAATTATAATGTCTCCTAACCATCAAAATCTTATTAGGAATTTAGATCTGGAAAATGTTGTAATTGAAACTGATAGCCCTTATTTATCACCAATAAGGGGTGAAAAAAATCAACCTGCCAATATTATAAAGGTAATAGAAAAAATATATGAGATAAAAAAAGAAGATGGTTATGAATATCCTGAAATTGTTAATTTAATCTATAAAAACACCAAAAAACTATTTAGAATATAATATATAGATATTGGAATATAACATATGGATACCTGTCCTTTCAGAAGAAGATATTATATAGGGGTGAAGAACATTAACCTTAAAAAGAATCTTAAACTCTATGTTATAACCGATAGGAGATTTAAAGACGAGGTTGAAAGTGTAAGGGAAGCCTTAGAGGGTGGAGCAACCTCAATACAATTAAGACTTAAAGGAGTGCCCACAAGGGAGATGATAAAGATAGGTAGGGAAATTAGGAAATTAACTGAGGAGTATGGTGCTCTCTACCTTGTAAATGATAGATTGGATGTGGCCTTAGGGGTTAATGCAGATGGAGTTCATGTGGGACAGGAGGACATGCCAGTTGAAGTAATTAAGGAAATAGCACCAAACTTAATTGTTGGTATTTCAGCATCAAATATAAAGGAGGCCATTATGGGAGAAAAGAAGGGAGGGGATTACATAGGTGCTGGAAGCGTTTACCCAACAAAAACTAAGGAAGATGCTAAGTATATAGGGTTGGAGGGCCTAAGGAGAATAGTTGAAAGTGTAAATATTCCAGTAGTTGCAATAGGGGGAATTAATCATAAGAATGTTAGGGAAGTTCTTAAACTTGGTGTTAATGGAGTAGCAGTTATCTCAGCAATAGTTGGATCTAAAAATGTGATGGAAGAAAGTAGAAAAATGAGGAAAATAGTCGATGAGTATATCGAATAACTCTTATTATTTTATAAGGCATTATTGTAAAAACAAAATATATATAAAATTTATTTTTTAAAAAATAGTGTACTAAAGGTATAGTATTTATGTAAGTGGACAGGTTTCAACTAAAAATAAAAAAATCGAATTAAGTATTTATAATATAAAAAGCAAAATATAAATTGTTGTATTTTTAAATACTATTTCATAATTATGGGATTGGTGTATATTATGAGGGGACAAATTTCACTGGAGTTCTCTATTTTGTTTTTGGCATTGTTGGTGGTTGTGATCATATCAACAATGACCCCAGGAATGTTTGGATATAAAAAAGTAATAGAAACATCCTCTGCAAGTATAGGCCATGCTGCACTTTCAAAATTAAAAACAAATATTGACATGCTTGCCACTACTGATGTAGGTTCAGTAAAAGTGGTATATATAAAGAGTCCCCCTGGAATCTGGGAAGTAAATGGAAATAGCATTACACTAAGGGGCAATGGATACAATATAACCACAAATTGCAGTATAAATTTAACTTCAAATAATAACA
>DQSV01000095.1 GCA_015663075.1 Methanothermococcus okinawensis
ATAAAATATACTCCTACCTTATCTTAAACCAAGGTTTATAATACCACTCCTGTAAGAAATACCCTTTCCTTAGTGTTTAGAAGCATTAGGGGGTATGTATATATAGAAAGTGTTTTATACATTTTTTTATTTTTTTGTAATTATCTTATATAATTACTTTTTGTTTATGTTATAATCACTCAATTATAAATACTTAATATTGAATCTATTCAATCTGGGGCATCTTAAAGTGCCAGATTTATTAATTTTTTTGGATAATTTACTAAATACCTTTATATTCATAGGGTTTCCCAATTTTCCATAGTATTTTAAGCCATCTTTATTGTTCCTATTTAATGCCCTTAAAAAATCCTTAGGGTTCTCCCTATCAAAATCTTCAAGTATTAAATATGCATTACCCAATTCCCAGGGAAAATGGGTATCACTACCTACTCCCATAAGAATATTGTTTATTTTGGCATACTCATAAGCCATTTCATTGGGTTTATTGTCTATGCACCTACTATTAAAAATCTCTACAATATCCACTCTCCTTTTAAAATCCCTGTTATTTAATATATCGTACCTACAGAGGGATCTACCTCTCCTTCCATCAAAGGGATGTGGTAAATATATTAATCCACCCTGATCCTTAACATTATCCATTGCTTCGAAAATATCCTTTTCATTTACCTGTTCATTTAAAAATAGGCCTATAAATTCTCCCTTGTCTGTTGATATCTCCTCTCCAGGAATTCCAAAATCTGTCTTTGTTAGTGTATTGTGATCACTTATTATTGGCAATATATTTTTGGTGGAGCATATTTTTTTTAACCATTTTATTGGATTTAAAGAACAACTGGAGTTTATAGTATGAACGTGCATATCAACTTTCATTTAATTTTCACCAATAAAAGTTATATTTTTATTAACCTTTTATAAAATATAAAAAATTGTTTATTACAAAAAACTAAATTTTTATTACCCTTAAAAATTTTTATTTTAATTAAATTTTTTAATTATGTTATCCACCTTATTATAAATATCCTTTAAAAGACCATCCTCTATTTTTGAAAACCTTTTATTTTCCAACAATACCTCCCCATTTACAATCACTGTATCCACATCATTTCCATTTGCAGAATAAACTATATTTGATTTTATGTTATGTATGGGCCTTAAATGTGGGCCATTTAAATCCAATAGTACAATATCCCTATTTTCAAAACCTATTGATTTACTATTGAAGGCCATGCTTAGGGCAGTATCTATATCCCCCACTGTAGGGTCCCATCTATGGGCCTTATGGAGTAATGCCATTATTTTCATCTCCTCAAGTATATCTAAACTGTTATTACTTGCAGGTCCATCAGTTCCAATGGATAGGGATACCCCTTCATTTAACATCTCCACAAGGGGCATAACCCCTCCACTGGCTAGTTTCATATTACTCCCAGGACAATGTACTACTTTTACATTATATTTTGCAAGTTTTTTTATCTCATTCTTTGTAACCCATACACAGTGGGCAACTATTAGATTATTATCCAATATTCCCAAACTCTCCAAGTACTCCACAGGTCTCATTTTAATATTATTCTCCATCTCTACAACCTCATACCTAGTCTCTGATATATGAGTATGTATCAAAGTATTGTACTCCTTGGCTATTTCTTTGGATCTTAGATAGGTCTCCTTTGAGCACGTGTAGGGAGCATGAGGGGCTATAACTGGCTTAATTAATTCCTCCCCCATGTATTTTTTTATAAATTTTTCTGATGTATTTAGGAGTTTATCTGGGTCCTTACATTGGGGTGTGCCAAAATCACTTATTGGAAAACCTATGGCTCCTTTTATTCCAACTCTCTTAGTGGCATTAACTATCTCTTCAGGAAAGAAGTACATGTCATTAAATGAAGTAATGCCAAACCTTAACATTTCAAGGCATCCAAGTAGTGATCCATAATACACATCCTCCTCTGTAAGTTTTGCCTCCATCTTCCATATCTTATAATTTAGCCAATTTTGTAGTATCATATCATCGGCAATTCCCCTTAAAAGAGTCATTGCTATGTGGGTATGATTATTTACCAATCCTGGAATTGCACATTTGTTTTTGCCATCAATTATCTTTAAATCCTTTTTATTTAAATTATGTTTTTCTATGAGGTTTTTACCATGATGTATCTTAATTTCTTCTTTACTATTACTATTGTCTTTTTTTATTAACAAATCTATATTTTTATGGACATTTAAATTAATATCTATGTAATAATTTAAATCTTCTATAACTATATCCATAAAATCACCAAGGACCTGGAAAGGTAAGGATTACTATCTTTAAATTGTACTATGGAAAATACAGTTTTTATTATTGTATTAAAATAAAATATAGAATCCTACTTATCCATTTAACTATAGAATATTAACAGAAAATGATTTTAAAAGATTATTAAAGATAACATTATTTTTTTACGGTCCTCAAGATATAATTATTAAATATAATTGGCCAAATGTTCCTATAAATAATATCTAAAATTTTTGTAGTATTATTTCCGTTTAAATATATCTAATTAAATTTTTAAGTTAATTTAATTTTTTATAAATAATTTTTATATAATAAATTAATTTTTATATAAATTTTATTTTATTTTTAAAATAATGTGTGGTGAGAAAAATGATTGTATTTAATATAATGAAAATATTGAATATAATTATTATGGCTGTAATAATAATTTTAGCAATTAGGATTATAATATCCACTATAAAAACAGCAGTTAAATTATTGGTACTTGGAACACTGTTCCTAATATTGATATGGGTATTCTTTAATATACTATAAATATATATGATTAAAATTACTATTCGGTGCATATATGGGGAGTAATAACTGTAAAAATGACAACTCAAAGTATGATATTTCTAATTTTAAAGAAGATCCAATTATGGGTAATTTAGTAGATTGGGAAAAATTAGAATGCATAATAAAAAAAAATAATATAAAACTATTGGAGATTATAGGTAAGGGTCATAGGGGAGTTGTATTTAAAGGAATATTTAAAAATAAAATAGTTGCCATTAAAGTGCCAAGAATAAACTCTAAAAATACAGTATATCACGAGGGAAGCATATTAGAGGAAACTAATTTACTCAATATAGGTCCAAAGGTATATAAGTTTTCAAATAACTATCTTATTATGGAGTATATTGAGGGAATAAACTTAAAGGACTATCTGTCACAAAAATACATAGATAAAAAAGAATATATTGCCATAATAGAGAATACCCTTAAACAGTGCCTACGTCTTGATTTTCATAAAATAAACCATGGTGAGATACAGGGGGGAAAACATATAATAATCAATAATAAAGATGAATCTAAACTTAAGGTATGTATTATAGATTTTGATAAATCCAGAAGGGGGAGAATAACTCACAATTTTACAAGTGCAATATCGTTATTTTTCACCAAATCCCATATTTCAAGGAGAACCTTTGAAATATTAAATATTTCTAAAGATGAAAGGAACCAAATATTAGACATTACTAAACTTTATAAAAGATATGTAATAAAAAGAAAGTTATTAAATAATTTAAAGTAAGTTAATATATACTCTTCTATTTTTTAAGTATTTTAACATCAAATTCGCAGTAATCATATCCAGTGGCATAACACTTTGTTTCTATAACTTTAACTTCTTTATTCAATATAGAATTTAAGCATCCTGATATCATACCTTGTTCAAAGTAACATACGGGTTCACCAATATTTGGGAGGCCCGAGCAGAAGATACATTCATACACTTGGATTTTTATTGGGTTTTTACTAACTAATTCTAAAATACCAATTCCTAAACTTTTAAAGCAGTATATCATATCATCAATAGATTTTACTCCAAGATTTTTTCCAAAGTCTTCTCCTGCATGATATAATTTAGATAGTGAATTAAATCCTAAATGGTTTATAATTGATAATATCAGTGCCCTATATACTACAACATCTATATTTCTACCTAATGTGGGCCGATCTGTTTCAAATAGGTCTTCAAAATTAATGGGTATATTATTAAACCGTTTGTTTGCTTTTTCAAGAGATGCATTTGAATGATAATCAGTGGATATCATAAAAATCCCCCTCATATGAGTAATTAGTATTCTAATAATATAACTTCCTATGTAATTATTTATGTAGGTTAATTATTATTAATAAACATTCATTTTATGTACTCTTTAAATATATATAGTTTTTGCATTTAAAAAATATATTACTTTACAAAAATAATAAATAATAATATATCGAGGATATATCTGATAATTGGATAAGTATTCTTTACACTATTAATTTTAGATAAATATACGAAAAATTTATAAGTCTTTATATTATTAAGAAAAATTCTAAAGTTAATTATCATTTATTATTTTAGTTAATACATTTAAAGATTTACATAAATTTAATTTTAAAAAGTTATAATAAAATACAAAATTGAAAAATATTAAAACAATAAAAAATTGAGGGAAATTATGGAAATACCTAAGGAATACTCAGTGGAATTGGAAAGGGAAGTTCAGAGAAAATGGGAAGAAGAAAAAACCTATAGGTTTAAAAATGACGAAAAAAAACCTTCCTATATTATAGATACTCCTCCTCCCTATCCCACAGGAAGGATGCATTTGGGACATGCCTTAAATTGGACCTATATGGATATAATAGCCAGATTTAAAAGGATGAACAACTATGATGTTCTCTTCCCTCAGGGGTGGGATTGTCATGGCCTTCCAACAGAGGTTAAAGTTGAGGAAATTCACAAAATAACAAAATCTGATATAGATAGAGAGGAGTTTAGAAGACTCTGTATAGAACTTACCGAGGAGAATATTAAAAAAATGAGGGAACAAGTAAAGTCCTTAGGAATATCCATAGATTGGGATAGGGAATATATAACCATGAAACCTGAGTATATTAAGAAATCCCAGGTGGCCTTTGTTAGAATGTATAGGGATGGTTTAATTTATAGGGGAAAACATCCTGTTAATTGGTGCCCAAGGTGTCAAACAGCCATTGCCTTTGCAGAGGTTGATTATACAGAGAGAACTACCAATTTAAACTATATAAAATTTCCATACTCGGAGAGAAAGGATAAATACTTGGAAATTGCAACCACCAGGCCAGAATTATTGGCAGCCTGTGTGGGTATTGTTGTAAATCCAGAGGATAATAGATACAAGGATATTATTGGAAAAAGTGTAAATGTTCCATTATTTGGACAGGAGGTTAAGGTATATCCTGATAGGGATGTGGAGATGGAGTTTGGTACTGGGGTGGTAATGGTATGTACCTTTGGAGATAAAACAGATGTTGCATGGGTAAATAGGCATGGTCTTGAAGTTAAAAGGGCCATAAATGAGAGAGGGGAGCTCACCAGTATATGTGGCAAATATGAAGGTATGAAAACCGAAGAAGCAAGAAAGGAGATAATTGAGGATCTTAAAAGTGAGGGCTATCTTATAGGACAGGAACCTCTAACTCAAAATGTAGGAGTATGTTGGAGATGTAAAACCCCCATTGAGATAATCGTTGGAGATCAGTGGTTTGTAAATATTAGAAAAGGGATACCTAAGATTAGAGAAACTGTGGAGAATATTAAATGGACTCCTGAACACATGAAGATTAGGCTATTACAGTGGATAGAAGATATGGATTGGGACTGGTGTATAAGTAGGCAGAGAGTATTTGCAACTCCAATTCCTGTATGGTACTGTCCAGAGTGTGGGGAAATAATTGTTGCTAAGGAGGAGGATCTTCCAATAGATCCCACAGTGGAATGCCCCTATTCCTGTAGGTGTGGCAATAAAAAATTGATACCTGAGAAGGATGTATTGGATACTTGGATGGACTCTTCCATTACCCCCATGGTTGTAGGGGGATGGTTGGAGAATGAGGAGTTCTTTAAGGATCACTATCCAGTGCAACTTAGACCCCAGGGGCATGATATTATAAGAACCTGGGCCTTTTATACCCTTGTGAAGTCTATATACTTAACAAATAAAAAACCCTGGGAGGAGATAGTAATAAATGGTATGGTATTTGGAGAGGATGGCCATAAGATGAGTAAGAGTAGGGGAAATATTGTGGAACCCTCAGAGATCACTGAGAGATATGGGGCAGATTCCTTGAGATTATGGGCTGCCAACAGTTCCCTTGGAAAGGATGTACCCTTTGCATGGAAGGAGGTTGATTATAACTATAGATTTTTAAGAAAACTTTGGAATGCCTCAAGGTTTGCAAGAATGCACTTAGATGATGTAGTTATAAATAAAATTAAAGGTGTTATAAAAAATTCAAAGACTGAATTAAATGTTGAGGGTAAGAAAATTGAAATTAAAGGTTTGTGTAATTCCATATCTTTAAATAACCCTGTGGATCTGTGGATATTGAGTAAGTTAAACAGATTAATTAAAAAGGTTACTGAGGATCTAAAAGATTATAGGTTCAATACCATTGTAAATATACAAAAGTTTGTATGGCATGAGTTCTGCGACAACTACATTGAGATGGTAAAGTATAGGTTATACAACAAAGAGAATAGTGAAGAATCAATAATGGACAAATTTAATTGTCAATATACTCTATACTATGTAATAACAAATGTTCTAAAACTTTTGGCACCATTTGCTCCTCACTTTGCCCAAATAGTTGGGGATATATATGGGGTGGAGGATTTACATAATTCCTGGTGCGATATTCAAGAAAGTATGATAGGGGAGGAATATGAACATATTGGAGAATTGGCAAAGAATATAGTGGTTTCAATAAGGAGATACAAATCTAATAGGGGCCTACCTCTAAATGAGAAACTAAAGAGTGTTGAAATATACTTAATAGATAAAAAAGAATATGAGAGAGCATTAAAGGTTGTAAGGGATATAAAGGGGGCTTTAAATATTGAGGAATTAAACATAATACATGGAAAACCAAAGTTGGAGCAAAAAATCATTGAAGTTATTCCCAATAAATCCAAAATTGGCCCAGAATTTAAAAGGGATTCCAAAAGAGTTATGAACTTCATAAAAAATGCCAATAAGAAAACCATTGAAAAAATACTTAATGAGGGCCTTGAAACGGAATTTGGTGTATTAAATAAGGAGCATATAAAATCCATTAAAAGGGCTCTATTTAGTAATGGGGAGATGGTAGAGGCCATAGATATTGAAGGAATTATTGATGGAATTGCAGTGATTAATGATAATATTAAATAAAAAATAAAATGATACATATTTAAGGTATTATCAGAATACATAATTAAATAAAATAAACAATAAAAATAATAAAAATAATAAAAATAATATAAATAAAAAAATTGATTATAAATTAAAATATTAATGAAATAGACCCATAACAGAATATACAATTATAACCATAAACAAACTATTTATATTATAATAAGATATAATTTCAAAAAAATTGTTAAAAAATAAAATATTAAAGTTATAAAATTAGTAATTAATTTAAAATAATAAAAAAATAATTTAATAAGAAATATATAAAACACTTAAAAGGAAATAAAAACATAGGATGTACAAATTCTATATATACACCCCTTAATGCTTCTAAACACTAAGGAAAGGGTATTTCTTACAGGAGTGGTATTATAAACCTTGGTTTAAGATAAGGTAGGAGTATATTTTATGTAGAATTCCCTTATTACATTATCCTTAGTATAT
>DQSV01000075.1 GCA_015663075.1 Methanothermococcus okinawensis
AGGTGATGAATATGGACTATTTGAGCCAGTGCATGGTTCAGCCCCGGATATTGCAGGGAAAGGAATAGCAAATCCAACTGCAACAATATTAACTGGCATTTTGATGTTGAGGTATTTAGGAGAGGAAAAGGCTGCCAATAATGTAGAGAGGGCCCTTGAAGAAGTCCTTGAAAGGAAATTGACAACTCCTGATTTAGGGGGCACATTAACAACATATGAGATGGCCCAGGAGGTTATTAAGAAGTTAGATTCTTAAAGAAAAATATTTTTACATAATAATATTTTTTAATGGCTTATAAAAAATAAAAATAATAATGAAAAAATTAATAATAAAAATAAACAAAAAAGTAATAAAACCTTTAAAAAATAAAAAATAATTTTAAAGTAAAACCTAACTTCCCATAAAAAAATAACATATAATAAAATAATTCATATTATATTAAATTTATATCACGATTATTATAATATATACTGTGTTTTATAAACATAATATCGAAATACTAAATTTGAAATATGTAAATGTTAAAATAATATTAAAATTTTATGAAATTATAAAATCCTGAGGAGAGATAATGAATATTCTCAAAAAGATAATAATGCCTTTGTTAGGCCTTTTATTATGGGAACTTTTAGCAAAATGGTTAAATAATCCTGTAATTATTCCACCTGTGGAAAGTGTAATTAATATTTTAATGAATCCTCAAACTTCAGTTCTTGGAACAGGAAATTTAATTGAAAATACCCTTATAAGTATAAAGAGGGTAATCTCTGGATTTATTATTGCAGGAATTATTGGCATACCCTTGGGAATATTCATGGGATATTTTTCGACAATTATGGATCTCTTTGATACCTTTATAGAACTTCTAAGACCAATACCCCCCCTTGCCTGGGTGCCTTTAGCCCTTGCATGGTTTGGTATTGGGGAAACCTCCATGCTGTTTATTATATTTATAGGGGCATTTTTTCCAATATTGCTCAATACCATTGCGGGAGTAAAAAGTGTTCCAAAAATACTCATAGAGTCCATTGAAACATTAGGGGCCAAAGAGAAGGATATTCTCTTAAAAATAATATTGCCAGCATCCTCTCCAAGTATATTAACGGGATTAAGGATAGGAGCAGGTATAGCCTGGATGTGTGTTGTGGCTGCCGAAATGCTCCCAGGAAGTAGTTCTGGCTTAGGATATTTAATCATGTATTCCTATTCACTAGGTAGGATGGATATAGTAGTGGCCTCCATGATTATAATAGGTATGATTGGATTAATATTGGATAGAGGATTGAAATATTTGGAAAATAGATACTTTAAATGGAAATCTTTGACAAAATAAAATTGGTGTTTCTATGTCTGCCATATTGGAAATCAAAAATGTTGTTAAAAAATTTATAAGTGAAAAAAAGGAAGTTCTTGCAGTGGACAATGTTAATTTTTATGTTGAGCATAATGAATTTTTATCCATAGTTGGTCCCAGTGGATGTGGTAAATCTACATTATTAAGGATGATTGCCGGGCTTGAGACTCCAACCTCTGGGGAAATTCTTATGGAGGGAAAAGAAATTAAAGGACCAGGTGCAGAAAGAGGAATGGTATTCCAGCAATATACCTTATTACCTTGGAGAACTGTTTTGGATAATGTGGCAATTGGATTGGAAATCAAAGGAATACCAAAAAAGGAGAGATATGAAATTTCAAGGAAGTTTATAAAAATGATAGGATTGGAGGGTTTTGAAGATTCCTATCCCTATGAACTTAGTGGAGGTATGCAACAGAGAGTTGCTATTGGGAGAACCTTGGCAAATGATCCTAAGATAGTGCTTATGGATGAGCCCTTTGGGGCTTTGGATGCCCAGACTAGGACCATATTACAAAATGAACTTTTGAAGATATGGAATAAAGATAAAAAAACAGTTTTATTTGTAACCCATAGTGTAGATGAGGCCATATATCTATCAGATAGAGTTATTATAATGACTGCACGACCTGGAAGAATAAAGGACGTTATTCCCATAGATTTGGATAGGCCTAGAGAGAGGAACTCTATGGAATTTATAGAGTATAAAAAGAAAATAGTGGACAAATTAAAGGATGAAGTACTTAAAACATATAATATGAACAATTATTCTATTTAAAACATAAGTATAAATATTATGAACATAACAATTACTTATGAATAACTTATTAGAATATTTTTGATTTATTTATGCATAATAATTCTATTTTTAATACAATCCTATATTTATTAATATATTTTAATACACCTTAAATGTGATATAATGTTGAGAGGAAAAGATGCCACCTTAGCAGCAATTATTGAAACAATATTGTATGATGAACCAGAAACTCAGGATGAAATAGCCAAAAAATTGAATATTAGCAGAAGATATGTTGCAAAATTGTTAAAACCCTTAATAGATGACAAGATAGTGCTCCATCCCTACATTATAGATATGGACAAACTATCAAAGTTGGAGATATATGGCAACATTGAGAAGCCATTGTATAATGTTATAGCATTGTTTAATAAAATGGGAAAGAACGTGCTATACAATTTGGATAAGGTTTTCAATGCATTAAAAACTCGTGATTTGGAAGATGCAAAGAGTATTATCTTTCAAGATTATGCATTAAACAAATTGGAGGAAGAGATACATTTATCTATTAAAATGGATAACCTTAGATATCTGCCAATGGAACAAACAATACTTCTATCCTCAATAGCCTCAAATATTGAACGATGTGGGGACTATTTATCAAATATTGCAGAGGAAATTACAAATGGACTATATATAAAAGATTATCTACATGAGGATATTAATGAGATATATGATATAGTTAAGAATATGTTTATTATATCCATGGATATGGCACTAAATAAAAAAATGACCTTTGAAATATATGATTTAGAGAAGAAATTGCATGAAAAATTGGATAAGATTATGAAGGATTTGGCCGAGAATGAAGAATGTAAATCAAAAAATATAAATTACTACATTCAATTTGGAATGTTTTTAAAGGATATTGAAAGATTTGGGGACAGATGTATAAAAATATTTAAAGCATCAAAGGAATTTTATTATGGATCATTACAAGAAGGTTCTGTTGGTATTAAGGAGGATAGTTAAATAGGAGAATAATGGTGTATTTATGGTAAATGTTGAGAGAATTAGCGTTTCCTTTCCCAAATTTCTTTTAAAGGAGATTGATGAAATTACAGAAAAAAAAGGATACTCCAGCAGAAGTGAATTTATAAGGGACTCAATTAGAAAAAATATATTAGAGAATAATCAACTTGATAGGGAAGGATTTATTAGTGGAATTGTTATTATAGTATATTCTCCGACAAAAAACGCCATGGAAAAAATGAGTAGGGCCTATTTTGAACACAATAGCATAATAAAATCCATAAATCAATATTATATTAAAACATCCTGTGGAAAATATAAAAAAGTAGAAACATTTATTATAGAGGGTAATTCAGAGGACATTTCCAACTTTTATGATAAAATATCTAATTTAGAAGGCAAAGTATATGATAAAATAATTATTTTTTAATTTTTATAATTTTATGATAGATTAATATATTTTTTATTATTTTATTTTTTTATGACATAAAAATTTACTTCTTAATATTCCCGTAGTAATATCTTAATTATATTATTAATAATATTTATGTATTATTGTCTTTAATTATATAATTTAATATAAAACATATCCTTAAAGCTATAGAGTTAATATAAAAATTAAATCAAAAAAATTAAAAATTTTTGGCCCAATTATAAATCTTCATAATATCGCCCTGTAAAGAATTCTACCTACCCTCTTAGTGCTTAGGGGCAACTAAGATGAATACTAAAGAAATTCTACTTTTTATTTATTTACTCCCTTTTTTAGGAATTTTAAGATTTATTCTTTTTTTTATAACCATATTTTTTTATTTTATATTTATTTTAATTATTCCTTATTTTTTTATTATACTATTAATAATTTTTTTAATTATTTTATTTATTTAATTTTATTATTATATTTATTTTTTCATTTTTTTATTGTATTATCTTATAACTAACAGTAATTAAAAGTTTTCTAAAAATTGTATTTTTTGTAATACTAATTTTAAAAATAATATTACTAATTGTGCATATTAATAACAAAATGTTATCAATAAAGAATATATAATATTAAAGAGGAGACTATTATCCATTAATTAAATTACTCATAATAATTATTTAATTTCTAAAACCTTAAAAAAGAGGGGAAAATATGGAATGCAATCAAAATACTAGACCAACAAAAATGTTTTGTTACCAATGTCAAGAAACTGCAAAAAATACTGGCTGTACCATAGTAGGGGTATGTGGTAAAAAGGATAATGTAGCCAATCTCCAGGATCTTTTAATATATATAATAAAGGGACTGGCCTATTTATGTGAAAAGACAGGCAAATCCAATGAAGAGATTGATAGATATATAGTTGATGGACTTTTCACCACAATAACAAATGTGAATTTTGATGATAGAGATATAATGGAAAAAATTAAAAGAGGCATAGAACTTAGGGAAAATTTAAAGAAAGAACTTTCTCAAGATATGGAGTTGCCTGATCCTGCAACATGGGTACCGGAAAATGACGAAGATATTATAGCAAAGGCCAATTCAAAAGAAGTATCTATCCTATCTACAGAAAATGAAGATATAAGATCTTTAAGGGAGTTAATTATATACGGGGTTAAAGGTATTGGGGCCTATATGCATCATGCCATGGTATTGGGATACAATGATGAGAACGTACATAAATTTATAAAGAAGGCACTTGTATCTACCATGGATGATAGTTTATCTGTAGATGAATTAACTGCCCTTGTCCTTGAAACTGGTAAGAATGCTGTAGATACAATGGCTCTACTCGATAAGGCAAATACTGAGACCTATGGTCACCCTGAAATAACTGAGGTAAATATAGGAGTTGGAAATAATCCAGGTATTTTAATAAGTGGCCATGATTTAAAAGACATGGAACAACTTTTAGAACAAACTAAGGATACTGGTGTGGATGTATATACTCATAGTGAAATGCTACCTGCCCATTACTATCCGGCATTTAAAAAGTATCCTCATTTCATAGGTAACTATGGAGGTTCATGGTATAAACAGAAGGAGGAATTTGAGGCATTTAATGGCCCTATTGTAATGACAACAAACTGTATAGTTCCCCCTAAGGATAGTTATAAGGATAGATTATACACCACAGGTTGTGTTGCCTATCCTGGATTGAAAAGAATTCCTGAAGATGAGAATGGTAATAAGGACTTCTCCGAAGTAATAGAGCATGCTAAAAAATGTGCTCCTCCAAAAGAACTTGAAAAAGGAAAAATTATAGGAGGATTTGCCCACAACCAAGTATTGGCATTGGCTGACAAAGTTGTTGAGGCCGTAAAATCTGGGGCTATAAGAAAGTTTGTTGTAATGGCAGGATGTGATGGAAGACATAAGAGTAGGGAATACTATACTGAATTTGCAAAGGCTCTACCAAAGGACACTGTAATACTTACAGCAGGATGTGCAAAGTATAGATATATAAAGTTGGACTTAGGGGACATAGACGGTATTCCAAGAGTGCTGGATGCTGGACAGTGTAATGATTGCTATTCATTGGTAGTGATAGCCCTTAAATTAAAGGAAGTATTTGGATTAGAGGACATAAATGACCTACCGATTGCATACAATGTAGCATGGTATGAGCAAAAGGCCGTGGCTGTATTACTTGCACTACTATACTTAGGAGTTAAAAATATTGTCTTAGGACCTACCTTGCCAGCCTTCTTATCTCCAAATGTGGCAAAGGTACTTGTAGACAACTTTGGAATAGGAGTAATTTCAACTGTAGAAGAGGATATCAAAAAATTAATATATGATGAAAAATAAACAAGAAATAATGTTAAATATCCTTTATTTTTTTTAAACTATAAAACATAATAAAAATTAACAAAGGAATACTATGATTGAAAAAACCTACAACTTTACAGTGGAATCCACATCTAAGATTGTGGAGAAGGTAGTTAGTACTGACGAAGTTCAAATTATTCATATGATATTCCCAAAGGGAGAGGGTACTCCTAAGCACTATACAAATTCAAAGATTCACCTAATAGTTACAAAAGGGGAGATGACTTTAACATTGGAGGATCAGGAACCAAAAGTTTATCCTTCTGGGACCATAATATACCTACCCTATAATACAAAAATGATAGCCCAAAATTTAACTTCTGATATTTTGGAATTCTTTGTAATTAAGGCACCGCATCCTTTAAAAATTGGAGGGCCAGAGGAACCAATTAAAATAGAGAAATAACATAAATAATTATATATAGAGAAACAACATAAAAATAATTATAATATATAGGATGATATAATTTCTAATAAAACAGATTATAATAAAAAAATAAATATGGTGAGTAAAGTGCCTAGTGTAACAATAAACTATGAGATATGCAAGGGAGCAAAGGAATGTGGAGAGTGCCATCAAAATTGTCCAATGGAAGTTTTTGCCATTGAGGGAGATAAGGTAGTTGTAGCCTGTGAAGATGAATGCACAGGTTGTGGAGTTTGTGAAGATGTCTGTCCAACAGGTGCTGTTAAGGTAAAATATCAATAAGATCATTAAAAATGGAATTTAAAAATTATTAAAAATACTAAAAATATTAAAGTTTACTCTCTTATATCTTAAATTTAATTTTTTTATTTTTTTAATTTAATTCATTCATATATATAAAAATACTGGCGAAATTATGGATTCATTAAAGGAACATATTTTAAAAATAATATCAAATAAAATAAAAATGACAATTCTTGCAAAATTCCTCTCAATTGAGCAATACAATAGCGACATTTTAAATGATTTCTCAGATGTACAGAGGAAGGGTGCTAATAATCTCTATGAAAAATATATCGTTTATTATGAAAAGCCCACTATAAAATTTGATATGGATTCCAATGGGGATATATTGGATATTCTAAAAGAGACCATTGAACTGGAAAAAGCCATTGTAAAAAAAATAGGGACAAATTTTGGAATTAGACAATCTTTAATTCATACTTTATCAGATGACGAGAAATTCCATTATCATCTAAAAAAATTATTAAAATAGGAATAATAACCACAAAAATAAAATAATATGAATTTTTTTATTTTTTAATAATTATTTTTATTTTATTTTTTAAATCAATAATATCATATTCACTTATTTATAAATTTTTTTAAAATAACATAAATACAAAGTAAAAACCCAAAAACATAATATATTATAACATCCAAATCCAAAATACCTGTCTCAATTGCAATTAATAAATAAGAGAGAATTACAGAATAAACTCCTAAATATATCCCTTTAAAATTTTTAGATATTCTATAAAATAGTCCCATAAATATACCCAATAGGCCAAAGTATGGAACAATACCCAATGTCCCATAATCACCAATCACTGCCCCAAATATTGTAGGTGTTATTGTGACATCATGGATGCCTATACTATTGGCTATAATGGTCCTAGGACCTAAAGATTTTCCCAAGTAAGAGTATATGGCACTGTAGGTTAGATAGCCATTGAACACTCCATTGAAGTTATGTGCTATTATATCAAATACACTCATGGTTAAATCTATTCTTGATACTAAAGGAATACCTCCACTGCCTAATATATACAATTTTAATATGGATAAAAATAACAATAGCATAAATATTCCAATGGTAAAGAAGATCAATTCTCTATTTTTTATTTTATTACTATAATAAATAATAAATAGAATGGACATTAACATTACCATTACACTTGTTCTATATCCCAAAAGCATTATGGTACTTGAAAAAATAAAAGAGTATATTATAATTTTTTTTTTATTTAGGGATAGTTTAGAGGCCACCACTATGGCCCATCCTAATATTAAGAGACGGGATAGCATGGTGTAGAGGGGACTTAAATTTTTCTTGGAGGTTAAATCAAGTAGAGGTATCCCTCCTGCCCATAGAATATCCAAAACTATAAAAGTTAGTCCAAATATCATTAAAATTAATCCAAAGATTGTATGTTTTGAGTAATTTATATTGTATTTAATTTTATCCTTTAGATTTGAAGTACCTTCATTCAGTGTATTTAATCCAAGAATACTATAAAGCCTTTTACCCACAACAAAGGAAATATAAAAAACCATAGCACTAAAGAGCGCCAACATACCAGAATAATAGGATACACTGGATATTACTATAAATAGAGAGGTAAATATCAGGAATAGATGATGTCCCTCAATCCTTTCATTATCCAGGTATTTTTTTAAGAGATCCATATAAATTCCTTCTTTTAATTTAAAGTTATTATTTTAGTATCGTTATTGTATTGAGTTATGTTTTTAGGTAAATCCATTATGGTTTCATTTACAATCAAATATATTGTCATCTTGGAGGTATATACTTTGTTAGGTTTTATTAAATAGTCATATAATTCTAAATTATTTAGATTCAGTCTTCCTGATATACTTAATCCACCATCCAAGAAGTTGAGAGTTAATTTATTTCCTCTATTTATATCATCCATTTCATTTCTAATGTATTGTTGCTCAGTGGGGGTATAGGTTTTTGAATCCACTGCAAGAATACCTGATATATAGGTTTCAAGTATAGTAATATTTAATCCCTCATAGGGCCTCTTAGTATTCTCTATTTTATTTATTATTTCCTTAAAGGAATCTCCCCCAACAGGATTTATTTGATAATATATTATTGTATTTCCCAAGGGTTTCAATACAATTTTTTCAGCGGCAATATCTTCCCTATAGGCCATATTTCCTCCAATAGATATGATATGATCATTATATAACCCATAAAGAGTTCCACCCCGGGCTCTAAGGATCAAAACTGTACCATTAAATGCCTCTCCAGTACCTGTCCATTTTCCATAAACCTGGGCATATAGTGGAAAGCCCTTAGACATAATTTTTTCAGAAATCCAAGCACACTTATACATTTGCTCTCCATCAAATTCATAAGTATCCTTAGATAAATCTGTGGATATATATTTATATACTAAGGCTCCAGAGGTAATTAAAATTGATAATATTACTAATACTTCAATAATACCTATTTTCATAGTATCACAAAAGATTTAAGATCTTTTAAGTTCCCTCATTATTCTATTGAATATGCTCTCTCCATCAAGTCCATAGTACTTCAATAGATCAGAAGCGCTCCCTGAGATTCCAAATCTATCCTCTATTCCAATTCTTAAAAGTTTTTTATTTAGACCATACTTTGTTATTACTTCTGATACGGCACTTCCTAATCCTCCTATGGTATTATGATCCTCAAGGGATACTATATAATCATTAGTGGAGTTTATTATTATATCCTCATCTATGGGCTTAATAGTTGCCATGGCAATTAATTGAGCATCTATTCCCTTACTTTCTAAAAGTTCCAGTGCCTTTATTGCCTCAGGTACTAACTCCCCAGTGGCAATAATGGTTAAATCTGAACCCTCCTTTAACAATCTTCCTTTACCAAATTGGAACTTGGCATCCTCTTCATTGGAAAATATTGTTTCAGTATTCCCCCTTGGTATTCTAACATAGACTGGACCTTTATTTTTTGAACACCATTCTATTATACTCTTTGTTTCATAGTAGTCACTTGGAACTATTACCCTCATATTGGGTATGGCCCTCATTATGGCAATATCCTCTGTCATTTGATGGGTTGCTCCATCCTCCCCCACAGTTATTCCACTATGGGTTGCAACGATTTTCACATTTAAATTTGGGTAGGCTATTGAGTTCCTTATCTGCTCCCATGCCCTCCCCGTTGCAAACATTGCAAAAGTAGAGGCAAACACTATTTTTCCAGTTAATGCAAGTCCAGCAGCCATTCCCATCATATTTTGCTCCGCAATACCTGCATTAAAAAATCTATCGGGATAGGCTTTTGCAAACATTGCAGTTTTTGTTGATCCTGACAAATCTGCATCTAAGACTACAAGGTTTGGAAGTCTCCTTCCCAATCTAACTAAGGTCTCACCATAGGCATCTCTCATTCCTTTTTTTTCTCCAAGTTTATATTTCATAGATTCACCTTTTTAAATTCTCCATCCTTTAGATAGTATTAATCCCTAAATAATTAATATTTAATTTATCTTTTAAATTTGGCAGCATCCCTTAATCTTCTAACAGCCTCCTCAATATTACTATGCTTATATATTGCAGATGAAGATATAAGTACATCTGCACCTGCCTCTACTACTTTTGGAGCCGTTTCTGGATTAATACCTCCATCTACAAAGATCCTAGTATCATGTCCCTCCCTGTTTATAATCTTCTTTAAACTATCTATTTTTTTAACCATCTGGGGTATAAATTTTTGACCTGAAAATCCAGGTTCCACTGTCATTACAAGTACTCCATAAACCTCATCTAAGATGTATTTAATGTTATCTATTGGTGTTGAAGGATTCAATGCCACAACAGGTTTAGATTCTCTTTCTTTTATTAGATTTATGGTCCTAAAGGGAAATCTACAGACCTCTATATGGAACGATATCATATCCACATCATCTACAAGGATAGGGATAAACATGTCTGGATTTTCCACCATTAAATGAACTTCAATGGGTAAATTTGTTATATCCTTTATATATTTGGCCATTCCTATACCCATACTTAAGTTAGGCACAAAATGTCCATCCATCATATCTATATGTATAAAATCCACACCTGCCTTTTCCACCTTTTTTACTTCATCCATTAAATATCCATAATTTGCTGA
>DQSV01000063.1 GCA_015663075.1 Methanothermococcus okinawensis
ATCCTAAACATAATCATTATACTAAAATAAAAAATTTCAATACCTAAAAAAATCTATAAAAAATATAGAATAATTTAAAAATAATTGTAATATTATAAAAAATAGATAACTTAAAATTTTAAAATATTTAAAAGGGGGCATATAATAAAAAATTAATATTTTTCGGAGATTCTAATAAGATTAAAATTTTTTGTTATTTAATATAACAGTTTTTGTCCAACATTAGTTTTATCTTTGTAAATTAAGTTCAAAACATAAATTATACATAAAAAATATATTTATATATAAATAATTGTTATAATATAATATTATTAAATTTAAATTATTATTTGTCCTTTGCAATATATTTCATCTTTATATTACAACAAATGTATTATGGGGTTGATATGACTAATTACTTTGATTATACAAATACTACAGAAGAAAAAATAGGTATTAAGGGGGTATCTTTAAAAGATATCGAGGTTATGGAGGATACTATTAATAGGGCTTATAATGGGGTGATTAATAAATACAAAAATAAAGAATTGGGATTTATGGATATAATATATGATGAGAATTTAAATAAATATTATGATCTAAGTAAATACTATACAGATTATGAATATATTGTAGTTATAGGTATGGGGGGCTCCATCTTAGGGACTCAAATGGTATATGAGGGCATCAATGGGATGTATTCCAATGAAATAAATTCCAACACTAAAAAGGTTTATTTCTTGGATAATTCCGATCCTGAGAAATTATATGGTATTCTTAAAATAGTGGATTTAAAAAAAACACTCTTATTTATAGTAAGTAAATCTGGAAATACCGTAGAAACCTTGGCAAACTTTTTTATTATTAAGGAGAAAATGGATAAATTAGGGTGTAATAACAATACCATAATAATTTCAAGTGGGGGCATTTTAAAGGACATTGCTGAAAAGGAAGGGTATATGTTATTTGACGTCCCTGAAAATGTTGAGGGTAGATTTTCAGTACTATCCTCTGTGGGCCTAGCTCCAATGTCCTGTATGGGGATAGATATTATGGGATTAATTAAGGGAGCAAGAGATATGGATAAGTTATGCAAAAATGAAGATGTATTTAAAAATCCTGCACTTATGTATGCCTTGATTCACTATATATTCTTAAATAGGGGGAAAAATATCTCTGTACTTATGCCCTATATTGAAAGACTTCATAAGTTTGGTATGTGGTATAGGCAATTATGGGCCGAGAGTCTTGGAAAAGATGGAAAGGGCCAAACTCCAATAATATCCACTGGGGCAAAGGATCAACACTCTCAACTTCAACTTTATTTAGATGGACCAAAGGATAAAATAATTACATTTTTAAATGTAGAAAAATTTAAGGAGGATTTTATTATTAAATGCCCAAATCATTATTTAGATAATCATAAACTATCTAAACTTATAAATTTTGAACAGTTAGGAACTGAAGAGGCCCTAACTTCCAAGGGTATCCCAAATACTTCCATAGTACTTGAGGAATTAAATGAGTACTCCCTTGGAAAGTTAATATATATGTATGAAATGGGAACTGCATTTATGGGCGAGATGATAAGAATAAACGCCTTTAACCAGCCTGCAGTGGAAGAGGGTAAAAAAATAACGAGGAAATTATTGGAGGGTAAATCCATCGAAAATATGGTGAAAAATAAGCCCAATGAAAAATATTTAATTGAGATATAATAAAAAACAAATTAATAGAAAGCCCTAATAAAATTAATAAAATAAAAATAAATTAAAATAAAAATAGAAAAACCTAAGATTTTATAGTCCTAAAAGGCCATATTTTTTATAATATAATTCTTTTTATTATATTATCCTTTTAATATATACTCATATATCCTCATCTGGGAGAAACTATGAAGAATAAGAAGTATATTAAAAAATCCATTAATGAATTAGATTGTAATAAAAATAATATGGACTTCAACCAAGATAATTCATACAGTGGAGCAATGGAGCTTATAAATAATTTCTCTAATATTAGCGTATTTTTGGCATATAATGCCAATGTTGATGCAATAAAATTCTTTAATGATGGGAAGGAAGTGGAAGAATTAATAAATCAATTTGGTATAGAAGAAATAATAGAAACAATGGAAAAATACCCTAGGAAGATAAAAAGTCCAGTAGATTTTATTGCGAGATTAATACACTGTATGGAAAATGGAAAACCTGCAGAGATACCAATTGTTGAGGATGAATCATTAAATAATTGGTTCAATAGAATAAAATACGATGAGGAAAGAATAGGGGGACAAGTTGGAATAATCTCCAATTTACTATCCCTATTGAATTTAAAAAGGATTATAGCCTATACTCCACTACTATCAAAAAAGCAATCTGAAATGTTTAATGATAGTGATAATTTACTATATCCTGTAGTTATAGATGGGAAATTATTCTTAAAAAAGCCTAAAGAGGCCTATAGGGAGGAGGATCCCTTAAAGATAAATCGTATTTTTGAATATAGGGAGAACCTTGAATTTTACTTAGGGGAGAAAAAAATAATAACACCTCATGCCAATAGACTTATTGTTGCCTCAAGACCTGATAAATTAAGGATAGAAATAGGGGAAGACTTAAAGAAAAAACTACCAGAAATTGGAGAAATTGTGGATTGTGCAATTCTCTCAGGGTATCAGGGAATAAAGGAAAGATACTCCGATGGTAAGGATGACCACTACTACATTGAAAGAGCCAGAGAGGATATAAGTCTATTAAAGAGGAATAAGGATATAAAAATACATTTAGAGTTTGCATCCATCCAGAGTAAAAGATTAAGAAAAATGATTGTAGATAATATAATCCCAAAGGTGGATTCCTTAGGTATGGATGAGACTGAAATAGCAAATGTTATTAATGTTATGGGATATGAGGACCTTAGCAATATAATATTAAAAAATAGTAGAATTGAGGATGTCTTATATGCCTCAAAAATATTACTTGAGGATTATAATAATTTAGAAATTGTGCAGGTTCATACCCTATACTATATAATGTGCCTTTGCAGAAGGGATAATTTACTTAGCGAAGGGGAACTTGAAAAAACCTTGGACTTGGCCACTATTTTGGCAGGTACAAAGGCCAAATTAGGTAAAATATCAACTATTGAGGATCTAAAGGAAGGGGCTAAAATTCCCTACAATGAACATGAAGGATTCTTTAAAAAAGTTATAAAGGATTTAAGGGAAAATCCAGGGTATAGAGATTATAAAATTGCACTTGTACCTTCAAGACTTGTGAAAAGTCCCAAATCCACTGTTGGACTTGGAGATACTATATCTTCTGGAGCATTTATTGGATATGTGTCTATGTTAAGAGATAAAATTAAAATAAGAAATAATTAGGATCATAATTAAAACTACTCAATATTAATATAATATACATAATTAGTGTTTATTCTTATATTATTTTTACATATAATATATAATTATAAAATACCACTTCAATATTTCATTTTAATTCCCTATATATAGCATCTATTTTTTTAACAATAGCCTCCCATGAAAAGTTCTTTGAAAATTCCGCTCCATTTTTACCTAATTTTATTCTTAAATCCCTATCATTTACTAAAATCTCTATCTTCTCCCTCAACATTTTTGAATTATTTACCTCAAATAAAAAACCGTTGTAGTTATCCAAGATTAATTCAGGAATCCCTCCCACATTGGAACCTATAACACATTTTCCCGAGGCCATGGCCTCTAACAGTGTCATACCAAGTCCTTCAGAGATAGACGGAAGTATTAAGAAACTACATCTTTTAATGTATTCTGAAACCTCTAAGTTATCCCTTCTGCCAAGGAGTTCAATGTTTCCAATGTTCTTTCTCTTAATATAGTCCTTAATATCATTAAAGAGGGGACCATCTCCTATAATCTTAAAATTGAAGTCGATATCTTTAATTGCATTTATTAGTGTAGACAGTCCCTTTTGGGGTACAAGGGATCCCACAAAAAGACCATAATCCTCATCAACACCTATGTTATGGAATATATTAAAATCCACTCCGTTGTATATCACTTCAGTTTTACTTCTACTATCCTTAGGAAGTTGTTTCTTTAAATAATTACTTACACAGATTATTCTATCACAGTGTTTAATGGCATAATTAAAGAATATTCTACCTATGGGGTTCTTGGAGAGCAATAACACATCACTACCATGGAGAGTTAATACGTGGGGCAGGTTGTATCTTCTACTTAGGAGGGCTCCTAAAAAACCTTGAGGAAATGCATAATGACTATGGATTGCCTCTATCTCATATTTTTTTATTATCTCCTTCCCAAGGAAATATCCATTATGGGCATAACTTAAACCCCTTATTCCTCTTACGTAAGATACCCTATGGACCTTAGTATTCAAAGGCATCTCCTTTAATTTACCCTGGAAGTTATAGTTTAAAATGTGAAAGTTATAATTATTTATATTATTTAGATGTTTTAATATATTATAAACATGATTACTTATTCCCCCGATATATGGGTGGAAAATAGTAGGCATGAGTATATTCATAGTATCCCTATATTAAAATAATAATTAAATTTTTTTATGTTTTATATTCTAGGAATTACCTAACTTGCTGTTTAGTTTTTTTATTTTAAGGTTTTTTGATCTTTAAATGTTAAAATAAAGTAGTATTTCAATCTAATATTCCATGGTAGTATTAATTTTATAGTCAAAAAAATATTTTAAACTTTAATTTGCCACCATAAAAATGAGAAAATAAAACATAATTATTTTTTTATTTTATTATTTTTATTATAATAATCTTTATTATTTTTATTTTCATTTTTAATATTATTTTTACAATTTTTAATACTCTCCATAAACCTGAATTTTATATACATGGGATGTAGGGGGATATTCTCTACCTTTTCATTATAGGGCGCTACCTTAACTACTATTACCTTAGTTCTGTTCCTATTGAGGGACTCCTTTATTACTTTTCTTAATTCTTCCTCCTGGAATACTTCTATGGCATCAATTCCACAGGCCCTTGCTATATCTCTTAAACTCGTAGTTTCGGTCTGAGTTTTTTGGTTGCCTGTGGAGCCATAGGCTGAATTATCTATTATATATAGTATAAAATTATCTGGCTGGGTATGGCCTATGGTGGATAAAGTGCCTAAGTTCATAAGTATTGATCCATCTCCATCTATGGCTATTACCTTGTTATCTAAAGATAGGGCTAAACCTAAACCAATGGAGGAGCACAACCCCATGGAACCTAACATATAGAAATTTTCAGGTCTATCCTTGATATGATAAAGTTCCTTACTTGGAAACCCTATATTACAAACTATTAATTCATCAGATATATACTCCATGAGTATTCTTATTGCATCTATTCTTCTTAACAATATATCACCAATTCCTCTACCTGTACCTTTCAATTATTTCCCTGAGGTTTAAAATACCCTTATGTATTACAGTACCTAGCAGTACTCCTTGGATTCCTAAGTTATGGCATTCCTTTAGATCCCCCTCATCCCTTATCCCTCCACCAACATATATTGGATTATCTGTTTTATTAATTATTTCCCTTATCAATACCCAATCTATGCCCTTTTGAGTGCCTACAGAGGATATATTCAATACTATCAAAGGAATAGTTTTATCTAATCTATTTAAGATCTCCTCTAAGTTATAATTCATGGGACTTAACAATTTATCTTCCTTGAAGTCTAAACTAAGTATTATATCCCTTCTATTTAATAGATCCAAATCCCTTAGAGTTTCCGTTCCTAAGATGATCCTATTGCATATATTTAGGGATTTAAGGTTTTCTATTTCTAACTTAGTGGTAATGCCAATATCCAAGATTTTATATCCATTTATTTTCCTTATTATATGGAAGTTATTGCCTTTCTTCATTATGGCATCTAAATCTGCAATATATATCTTTTCTGCTCCCTCCTCCCTGTATTTCTTTGCTACATCTATAGGATTTGAGGAATTACATAGTACTGTTTTTAAAGGTTTATAGTTCTCCCTGTCTCCTCCCTTACCATGAACTGCCATATTATTCAATATATCAATTACAGGTATAATTTTCATAGAATATCACATAATATTTTTTGATTGTGGCCAAATGCATACATTTTTAAATTTATATTCATATATAAAATATAGAAGATAAATATTGACAAAGAAAATATTTTAAGCCCTTGCTATCCTGATTATAAACCTCCGTAATGCCATACTAAAGGATTCTCCCTGTTCTCCCAGTACTTAGAGTATTGAGGAAAATGGTGATAAGATTTTACTTTTTTAATATATCCATTTCTTTTAGATATATTTAAAACCTTAAATTATTTTATTTTATTTCATTAGTTTTTATTTTTCATTTTTAATTATAATTAAATTTTATTAATTTTTATTTAATCAATTTTTTTAATTTTGCAATAAAAAAGGGTTCATTTGGGGGTAATATTCTTAAAGTACCCTTTAATTCTCCTTCCATTACATTTATTCCCTTTAACTTATTCTTGATATCACGGAGGGATATTAATTCAATATCCTCCCTTGTATCCAGGATATATTGGATTACCTCTTCATTTTCCTCAATCTCTGGTGAGCAGGTGCTATATACTATTTCGCCCCCTCCTTTTAATATACCTATTCCCACATTTAACATATTTTTCTGCCTAATTGAGCAGTATTTTATATCCCTATTGGTAGGTGCTCTGTTTTTATCCTTTATAGGATTTCCAGTGCAGGGGGCATCTAAGAGTATTTTATCATAGTATATATTCAACTCCCCTAATCTCAATGCATCCATATTTAATAGTATTGTATTTTTAATACCCATTCTATAAATATTGGATTTCAAACCCCTCATTCTTTTTCTGTTTAATTCATTTGCCACTACAACTCCATTATTTTTCATTAATTGAGACATGTGGGTAGTTTTACCTCCTGGTGCTGAGCACATATCCAAGACAACATCTTCACTTGAGGGATTCAATACTATTGGGGGTACTGTGGAGGATATACTTTGTAGGTAGTAGTGTCCAATTAGATATTCTGGTGTTGAGCCTATTGAAAAAGGAGTTCCTATTACTTTAAATACGTAATCTAAGTAAGTGTCTTCCAATTTTACTCCTTTACATTCTAATCTATTTCTTAATTCCTTGGGATTTATTTTTAATGTGTTGGTTCTAATATACTGAGTTTCCATGTTCTACCTTATTTATTGTTCTTTAGGTTATTTATTATTTCTATAGTTTAGTTTATTAAATAAGACTATCAAAATAAAATAAATACCAAAAAATAATATTAACAATACTTTAGTTCCCATACTCCCTTAATAATAAAAATTAAATGCCAACAGACCTAAGAATATCTTAACAGTTAGACTCCTCTACTTACAGCCTTATGGATCCCAATAAGTTATCTAAAAAAATAAGTGTTTAATTTCTTTTTAATTTTCTATGGATTCATAATCCTTTATATATTATTCAGTATATATTATTTTTGATGGGAAGTAGAGCATTGGGGAAATTTTGAGGTTATGATATGGAAATTATTTTTAATTTATTGGTCAAAAACTTATAAAACAAAAAATATTATTGTATTAATTAATTTAAATATAAAAAACTAAATTAAAATTTTAAAAAAAATAAAAAATAATAAAAAATAAAATTAATTTACATATATTTTTTTATATAGAGTTCTGCATTTAAAATACTTGCTCCTGCGGCCCCCCTTATGGTATTATGTTCTAAGGCTGTGTATTTAACTGTGAATATATTATCTCTTCTAATTCTACCAACAGTTATGGACATACCATTTCCATTGTTTCTATCCAATCTTGGTTGAGGTCTATCTATCCCTTCCTTAATTACAATAGGTTTTGCATAGGTTGGAAGATTATAATCCTTTAGGGGATCAAACTCATCCATAACCTTTAATATCTCTTCAGGATTGGCATCCTCTAAGGTTTTAACAAAGATGCTTTCTGTATGTCCATCTATTACAGGAACCCTGTTGCATGAAACGCCAATTTTAAAGTTGGCGTATATGAATTTATTATCCTCATCAACATATCCCAATATTTTTAAACTTTCAGTTTCCATTTTTTCCTCCTCTCCCCCTATGTATGGGATTATGTTGTCTAAAATGGCCATTGAAGAAACACCATTGTATCCTGCCCCACTGACAGCCTGCATTGTTGTAATATTTACCATATCAATGCCGAATTTATCCATTATTGGTTTTAAGGTAATAACGGCTCCAATAGTGGAACAATTAGGGTTTGTGATTATCCCTCCATCCCATTCTCTATTTTCCCTCTGTAGATCCAATACCTTAAAGTGTTCAGGATTTACCTCAGGTATTATGAGGGGGACATCTGGCTCCATTCTCATTGCAGAGGCGTTGGAAAAAACCAATTTACCCTCTTTGGCAAACTCAGGTTCCAATTTCTTTGCCAAATTGGACGGAAGGGCTGAAAATACAATATCCACATCTTCAAAGGCCTCATGGGCTGGATTAGTTGGAACTACGATTTTATCACATAATTTCTCTGGAATGGGCTCTGATTGATACCAATAGCAAGCCTCAGAATATTTCTTCCCTGCACTTCTCTCAGATGCTGCAAGAACTTCTAAATTAAATATTGGATGATCCTTCAACATCTGAATAAATCTCTGTCCAACACTTCCAGTGGCACCTAAAACACCTACATTTATATTCATAGATCTTCACCTGCTTAAATTAATAAGAAATGTTTTATTATTTTTTCTGTTTTAATTAATTTTTATTTTTAATATTTTATTATTTATATTATATCTTTTATTATTCATTACATAATCATATTTTTTTATTTATCATATTCCCAATACAGTGCATCCAAAAGTACAGCAACAGGATATCCCATAGTTTCAGAATAATCTGAGGAGTATTTAATAATATCATAAGCCTCATCAGGAGTCTTTGGGCAATAATGGGGTACTTCAATAGTATCAAGTAATTTTTTAGTCCATCTTCCCATTGGAATCTGGGCAGATATTTTTTCTTTTAAGTCCCCCCTATGGCTTATTATCATAAGTATTGGTATTTGATAAACCTTGCATAGGGAACCTATACCATTTATGGAGTTTCCAAGTCCTGAATTTTGCATAAGTATGGCAGTTTTTTTACCTGCAAAATGGGCTCCAGCGCACAATCCAAGGGCCTCCTCCTCCCTAGTGGCTGGTATATATATAAAATCTCCCCCTTTGGAGTTATTTTCCATCAAGGAGAGGACATTTTTTAAATTGGCACAGGGTACGCCTGCAATAAAATTAATATTGGCATCCCTAATACCTTTATATATTGCTTCACTACACTTCATCATACTATCAATTTTTAATTTTTTTTTAAAATTAAAAGTATGTAATCAATCAAATGTATAATTAAATGTATTATTAATAAAAACATGAGTTTAAATTTTTTATTAAAATTTTTATAATTTAATATATGGAGAATCTAAAATAATAAGAGGATAGAAGTCAGTAGGATACATTCTATCAAAAAAAGATATTACCATGATTATAAGATAATCTGCGTAAAGATTGAAAATATTTATTTTTATACTTAGTATATTTATGTATTTTATTTAAGATAATATACTCTATATTAATTACATATATGTTTATTTTTTAATTTATTATTTTTTTATTGTAATGCACTAAATATACTTTATGGAACTAAATTAATTGTATTTTATTATTTATTTTCCTTAAAGTATCTATATCCTGAAGATAGCAACGCAGCACCTACGGCCCCAATATGCTGAGAATATGGAGGAACTATGATCTTTTTACCTAAAATTTCCTCCAATGCCAAAACCATACCCTTTAATAAACTACTTCCTCCAACAAGTATTACAGGATCCCTTACATCTACCTCCTGCAATTGTTGTTCATATATTTGCTCTGCAACGGAATGGGCTGCTGCCGCTGCCACATCCTCAGGTTTGGCCCCCCCTGCAAGAGCTGTAACTAAATCCTGAATACCAAAGACAATACAATAACTGTTCATCATCACCTTTCTCCAATCCCCCTGAGCAGCCAAGTCTCCTAATTCCTGTATGGATACATCAAGTCTCCTTGCTGTAATTTCAAAGAACCTTCCACTGGCACCTGCACAGATACCCCCCATGGTAAAGTTATCGGGTATGGCATTATTTAGGGATATTGCCTTATTATCCATTCCTCCAATATCAATAACTGTTGCCTCTCCCTCTTGCATGTCAGCTAAAAATGCCGCCCCTTTGGAATTTACAGTCAATTCCTCCTGGACAAGGTCTGCCTTAAAGTGATCTCCAAGGGCATGCCTTCCATATCCTGTGGTTCCAATTGTTTCAATATCCTTCATTTCCATTCCTGCTTCCTTCAAAGCCTCATCAATTGCCTTTTGGGCTGATTCTACAATATCCTTGGTATATACCCAACCCTTTCCAACAACCTCATTATCCTGCATAATTATGGCCTTTGTTGTGGTAGATCCACTATCAATTCCTAAACTTATACCTTCCTGTCTCTTTCTACCAAGTAGTGCTTTTTTCTCCACAATAGTAGCCAGTGCCTCCATTCTAGTGGATAACTCAGACGCCTTTGTTCTTTCTGTAAAGGAATACATAACAACAGGTAGGTCAGTATATTGTTGAATTAATCTCCTAACTTCATTTCTAACCAATGCTCCCTCTGCACATCTAAAACATGTTGCTATAAAAACAGCATCTACATCAGAATTCCCCTCTATGATGGACATGGCCCTTGCAAACATAAGTTTCAAATTTGCAGATGCCACTTGAAATCCCAATTGCTCATTAACCTTATCAATATATTCCAAATCCACCTCGGGAAATATCACCTCTCCCCCAACATCTCTGGCCGCTTTTTCAATTTCAGACTGAACTCCACTGTATTCAGGACCACATGTTAATTCTGCTATTTTAACTGTCATATTATCACCAATAATAACAATTATAATTTAAAATATGGTAAAAAATATATAATTAATAATAACTATGATTAAATATTTATTTAAATTATTTTTGAATATTTTTTATATATAAATATAAAGGTAATGCCATAATTCACTGCAATGATGAATGCCGACTTCACTGAATATGATGACATTGGGGACAGCTGAGCAGTTTTATTTTTTTAATTTATTTAGGTAGATGCACCTTAAAACATCTGCTAAGAATTTTAAAACACTAAAATGATATAAATCTTATTAACTTTTTAAGTCAATTTAAATTATTATAATAAATTTGTATCAAACTAAAAAATGAAAGATATTGTAAAAAGTATAATCATTTTAATCCATACTCCTAAGCACTTAAGGTATCAATATCCCTTACAGCATTCATTATGGACTTTTCATAATTAGTGTAAAGTAAGAAAGAATTGATAACAATCCCCTCATCATTCATTTTATCCTTTTTATCATTATCATAATTATTTTTATCATATTATTTTTAATCATAAATATATTTTTTAATGACTCTTTCATTAATGATTATTAATCATTTATTTATTTTTTTATTTTTATTTTTCACAGATTCATAAAGTGCCGCCTGTAATCCATGGTATTTAACCATTCCTACTATCTCCCTCTGATCCATATCCTTATCCTCAAAGGATACAAGATCCTTACTGTATAGTCCATAAGGACTTTCTCTTCCAACTACCCTAATGGAACCTGCATATAATTTTAGAATAACCTTTCCACAGACCCTTTCCTGTGTTTTATCAATAAATCCGTCTAAATCCTCCCTTAGTGGCTCATGCCAAAGGCCCCTATAAATTAAATCTGCATAGGTGGAATCCACCAACTCCTTAAACTTTAATTCCTCCCTTGTTAATACCAACTGCTCTAAGGCCTTATGTGCCTTAATTAACATCACTGCCCCAGGGCATTCATAATTTTCCCTAGATTTTAAGCCTAATATTCTATCCTCAATAATATCTATTCTACCAACGCCATTTCTTCCTGCTATTTTATTAGATTCCCTTATAATATCAACGGCATTTAATTCATTCCCGTTTATTTTTATGGGTACTCCCTTTTCAAACTCTATTTCCACATATTCCTCTTCTACACATTCCTTTGGGTTTTTGGTCCATGCAAATACCTCCTCAGGAGGCTCATACATTGGATCCTCCAAAGGACCCCCCTCAATACTTCTTCCCCAAAGATTCTCATCTATACTGTATTTTTTACTTTCCGAAGGTATGGGTATGTTATGTTTTTTGGCATATTCTATCTCTTCATTTCTTGTTAAATTTAAATCTCTGATGGGTGCAATTACTCTCATATCTGGTGCCTTTGCCAATATTATGGTTTCAAACCTAAATTGGTCATTTCCCTTTCCTGTACAACCATGGGCTATGGCCTCGGCATTTAATTCCCTGGCCAATTGAACTAATTTTAGAGCAATTAATGGCCTTGCTAAGGATGTTGATAATGGATATCCCTCATAGGTTGCATTTGCCTTTATGGCTCTGAATATATATTCCTTTGCAAATTCCTCCTTGGCATCTATGGTATAGTGCCTATAGACGCCGTATTTTTTAGCCTTCTCCTCAGGCTCCATTATCTCCTCCTTTGGCTGTCCAACATCCACACATAGGGTAACAACATTATAACCGTACTTTTCCTCTAATAATTTTAAACAGCAACTTGTATCTAAACCTCCAGAGTATGCTAAAACCGCTATTTTTTCTTTTGTCATTTTATCACCTTGTATAGTAATTTTAAAATCCATGATATTATTTTTATAATCCTTTTCATTATTATTTTATAATTATTAAACCTTATCTAATTCTCTCCACATAGGATCTAATTCTATCTATGTTTCTTTTTAGTATATTATCTATTTCTGGATAAATATCATCATCTAAACAACTTACTAATACTGCAGGGTTATTTATCTCGCCCATGAATTCCTTGACATTCTTTTTATGGAATAATATGCCCTCATAATATTTTAAGTTGGGCAAAACATAAAGTACTCCATCTAACTCTTTTATTTCATTGCAAGAATCTAAAATAGTATCTATTGTTAAGGTCATGGTTCCAGAGGTCTTTGAAACCCTTGAGGATCTAAAGGTATTAAGTAATCCTCGTTTTTTACCAACATTTAACCTTTCCAATGAATTATCTATTTCAAAAATATCCATATCATAGGTATATTTGGGATTCTCAACTATAAGCACCTCTGGATCAAAGTTGGATATAACTTCAGGAGATATGCCCCCTATTCCTGTTATATCTATAATCAAATCAGGGTTTAATCTCTTATTTCTCAATGATAGGTTAAATGTATTATAATCCATAAATGTGATTTTTTTGTTGGTTATAATATCCTTTAAATGAGGATATATATCTACCAATATTACTTCGTTGGCATCATTTACAAGGGTATGAGCCATATGGTTTCCACATAAGTATGCTCCAAATATTATAACCTGTTCAAATTCTTGACCCTCTAAAAAATACTTTACAGCATTTGCCTTTTCCTCTACAATATGATATATTATATCTACAATCTTTGTTTTAGATTCTAAGGTTTTTACAGTTTCAGTTATACCACATTCCATAATATCACCTAATTAAACAACTCCTATTCTTTTTAAGGCTCCTATTAACTCATCCCTTACACTATCCTCAATATTTTTTTTATGTATTACAGATGGAGGAGATGTGTATCCTGTTAGTATTCTTCCCTTATTATCCATAATAAGCAGCATGGAACCTGAGCCAGGAACTCCTAACCTTCCCCGTGCTATAACAATATCGGCATTGGATGTATCTACAGCCATAAGTCCCTTGGATAATACAGGCATTCTTGTTAGGTCTGAAACCTCAGTGGGAATATTTATTTTAAATATTTTTATTTCAGATCCATTACTATCTTTATATACTTTTTCCAACAATATATCTTTTAAAATTTGGAATTTTTTTAAGTTATTAGTGGCTATGACTATGCTTTTTGCATTTAATATATATTCACCAATTAAATCTACTTCCTCTTTTTTATCTCCCTTTCTTGTTCCACTATAGGATTCAAGATAGGCATTTAATATATTGTTTTCAAAGGTATTTTTATTTATGTTTATAATGTTATTATCTTTATTATTATCATTAGTATCCTTATTAGTATTTTTACTGTTGCTATTACTATTAATGCTATTATATTTGCTACCATTATTTTTATTATTGTTCTCTTTACTATCCCTAATTTTATTTTCATTGCCGATTTTATTGTTAATTTCCATAATACCACAAAAATTTTATTTAATCGCAATAAAAAGATAAATAATAAAATAATAAATAATAAAATAAAAATTAATTAAAACAATTATAGTCAAGTACGTACATAATATTTTTAAACTTATCCTTTAAAAGATTATAATTAACTCATTGGTTATAAATTTAAATATTATATATGTTTAACCAAATTTAAAATAAAAATATTATAAAAATAAAATAATAAAAAAAATAAAATAATAAAAATAGTGGAGATAATATGGTAACCTACAAAGATTCTGGAGTGGATATTTATAAGGAGGATAAAATTATAAGGGCACTAACCTCTCAGATAACCTTTAAAAGAACAGATGATTTAAAACCCTCTGAGGAGTTAAAGGGACATTATGCAGGAGCTATTGAATTTGGGGATTATTATTTAGTGCTATGTACTGATGGAGTAGGTAGCAAAATGATTATTGCCGAGATGGCAAATAAATTTGATACTGTGCCAATAGATATGATAGGTATGAATGTTAATGATGCTATATGTATAGGGGCAGAGCCTGTAGCACTTGTGGATTATATGGCAGTTGAGGATATAAATGAGGAGATAGCAAGAGATATTGGCAAGGGGTTAAATGAGGGATTAAAGGAGGCAAATATAAGTTTAATTGGAGGCGAAACTGCAACACTTCCAGATATGGTAAAGGGAATAGATATAGCAGGAACTGTCCTTGCCATTGTAAAAAAGGATAAAATAATAACAGGAAAGGATATAAAAGAAGGAGATCTAATTATAGGCCTTAGAAGTAGTGGAATACATAGCAATGGTTTGTCCCTTGCAAGAAAGGTATTCTTTGAAATTGGAAATATGAATATTCACAGTAAATTATCCTATGGAAAAACCATTGGAGAGGAATTACTAATACCAACAAGGATATATGTAAAACCAGTATTGGAGATGATAAGGAAATTGAATATAAAGGGTCTTGCCCATATTACCGGAGGAGGATTCAGGAAGTTAAAAAGACTCAATAAAGATGTAGTTTATCTAATAGATAACCTTCCAGAGATTCTTCCAATATTCCAGGAAATTCAGAGAATTGGAAATGTCCCTGATGAAGAAATGTTTAGAACCTTTAATATGGGTATTGGATTCTGTGTAATAGTGGATAAGAAGGATAGTGAAAGGGTTATTGAAATTGCAAATAACTATAATATCCCAGCCTATGTTATTGGTAAGGTTGTGAATGAGGTTGAGGTTAATGGAGAAAAGGTAAAAAATGGTGCAATTGTAAAATATAAGGATAAATATATGGTAATTAATTAAAGAGCATATCTAACTTAAAATTTAATTAGGAAAATAATAATTATTAAAAAATTAAATTAAAAAAATAAAAATAAATAAAAAATAATCCAAATACATAAAATAAAAGGAAAATAAAATATTTAAAAAAATAAAGGAAAGTAATACTTAAAATAAATACTAAAAAAGTAAAAATTCTACATTACCCTTCTTAACACTCTGAAACTGTGGAGGGATAAAACCATTTACAGAAAAAAATTAAAAAAATTAAATGGTGATTTAGTGATTTTAATAATAAATAACGGAGGTCAATATGTCCATAGAATACATAGGAGTTTAAGATACTTGGGAGTAATTTCAAAGATGGTTCCAAATACAATCCCACTATCAGATATTGAAAAAAACAGTGAAGTAAAGGGAATAATACTAAGTGGAGGTCCAGATATTGAAAAGGCTTCTAATTGTAGGGATATTATTTTAAATTTAAAGGTTCCAATATTAGGTATCTGCTTAGGACATCAATTAATAGCCAAAGCATATAATGGAGTTATTGAAAGGGCGGAAATGGAGGAGTATGCCCATACTAAGATATACATAAAAAAGAAGGATAAGTTATTTGAAAATATTCCAAGTCCATTTATAGCCTGGGCCTCCCATAAGGATGAAGTTAAAATACCTCCAAAATCTTTTGAAATCCTTGCATATTCAGATATATGTAATGTAGAGGCCATGAAACATTTGGAAAAACCAATATATGGAGTACAATTCCATCCTGAGGTTGCCCATACAGAATATGGTTCTGAGATTTTAAAAAACTTCTGTGAAATTTGTGGTATTTCATTTAAGGATTAATTATTATTGATTTTTTAATATATATTTTTTTTAATTTTTTAATTATTTTATTATATTTTATTATATTTTATTTTTGTTTATTATTTTTTTTTATTTATTCAGAATCGTACCATTTATTATAATTATTTTCAATATAATATCTTATATCCTCAGGAGATAACCCATTAACATAGGAATATAGGGATATTCCTCCAGCGCCCACTCCCTCCTTTACAGAACCTTTACAATATGCCCTTAAACCTGGAATTTTTGATTTTTCATAATTAAACTTAGAGGCATACATTGGAATGTTTTCACTTATCTGCTCAATTATTCCCTTAAGGTCTGAATTTTTATCATTTAAAACAAATTCCGTAGTGCCCAAGGAAACATATCCCAAATCCAATATATTTTCCTTTAGGTATTTCTCATCTATTTCCTTTATAACGGAAAGCACAGAGGCCATCTGTGTTCCTCCTGCCAATATAATAAATTTTTTTAATTTAGTGAGGGAAAAGACCATTCCTGCAACAACAGGCATCATTTTATCTCCAACAGCATTTAATATATCAAATACATCCTTAGATTTTGCCGTCTTTAATCCATTTTCAACTACCTTTAATTTTAATTCCACAGGATTATTTACAGACCCTGAACTTACTTTATTTTTAGCATCATATCCCAATCCAAGTAATACTCCAAGGGCCGAAGTAGTACCTCCTGGAACACACTCTCCAATTATTATCACATCCAATGGCATATTTTCTCCAATATACTTTCCTATCTTTCTGCCTATTTCAAATAATCCCTTGGAATCTTTCATTGCAAGGCCCTTATATATATCTCCTGTTGGTTTTTTATCTATTAAAATATAGGGGGAAGGTATTTTTGGTTTTATGGCACTTCCTGCATCTATTGTTAATACAGGTATGTCCTTTAAATGGACATTTGCCCTTGTTATTGTGGCAGGGCTTGGACACATTGTGGCATCTATGGGAGGGAATTTAAGGGATAAACTTTTTCCTAACACTACCAATTCCATATCTGCAGCAGGGGTATATTCTATTACACTTTTATTAACTCCAGAAATTGGAAGATACTTAGTGGTTTCTATTGTGGAGAGCACACAGGCAAATAGGGCATTTTTGTTTTTAATATTGGATAAAAAACTTTTATTATCATTATCCAAAATATTATCACTATCTAAAATATCATAGCCATTGTTAACAGAAATTATTGACATTACATTCACCTAAGATATATCCTCATCCTCATCTAAGTATAACCTATACTGATCTATATCCTCTCCTAATTTATTTACTATTGCCCTTGCAATCCTTCCAGGATCCCTTGATTTTGTAATACCTCTGCCTACCACCAATATATCATACTTATCCTTTAATTCTTCTACATTATCAATTGAAACCCCTCCAGCAATACCTAGTAAGGGCCTTTCTTCCCCAAT
>DQSV01000013.1 GCA_015663075.1 Methanothermococcus okinawensis
TCTTTAATTAAAAAATATAAATTGGAAAAGGAATATAATATTGGAAAGTATGCCGATGAAATAATATTAAATTATGTAGAATATCATAAAAAGAAAAATAATAAAGTAGTAGTTTGCACAAATGATAAGGAATTAAAAAATAAACTTATTGAAAGGGGTATTCCTGTATTGGTTGTTAAACAAAAGAAGTATTTTGAATTACAGGGATACTTATAAATAAAAATGGTGATAAAATGGCAATATTGGATTATTTAAAGGAGTTATCAATGGCAGAGGGTATCTCTGGAAGAGAGGATAAAATAAGAGAAATAATGGAAAGAGAACTTAAAAAATATTGTGATGAGGTATTTATTGATAACTTTGGGAATCTTATAGGTAAAATAGGTAATGCTGGACCTAAGATAATGCTTGCTGCCCATATGGATGAAATTGGTTTAATGGTTAAGTATATTGATGAAAGGGGATTTTTAAAATTTACAAAGATTGGAGGCATTAACGACCAGATGCTTCTAAATCAGAAGGTTATGGTACATACTAAGGATGGAAATACCATTGTTGGAGTTTTAGGTTCAAAACCCCCTCATAAGATGAAGGAGGAGGAAAGAAATAAAATGATTAAATACGAAGATATGTTTATAGATATTGGGGCTAAGGACAGAGAGGATGCTAAAAAAATGGGAGTAGATATAGGTTCCTGGGTATCCTTTAAATCAGAGATTGATACTCTTGGAAATAATAGAATAACAGGTAAGGCATTTGATGACAGGGTAGGTTGTGCCATTCTCTTAGAGGTTGCCCGGAGATTAAAAGAGGAAGGATGCAATAACCTAAATTGTCAGGTGTATTTAGTGGGTACAGTGCAGGAGGAAGTGGGATTAAAGGGAGCAAGAACCTCGGCATTTAAAATTAACCCTGATGTGGCAATTGCACTGGATGTCACAATCTGTGGAGATCATCCTGGAATTAAAATGGAGGATGCTCCTGTAGAGTTAGGAAAGGGCCCTGTGGCATGTATTGTGGATGGATCAGGAAGGGGGCTTATTACCCATAGAAAGGTCTTAAATATGATAGAGGGAGTGTCTGAAGAATACAACATTCCAGTACAATATGAGGTTGGAGAGGGGGGCACAACTGATGGAACGGCAATACATCTAACAAGGGAGGGCATACCTACGGGAGTAATATCTGTACCCTCCAGGTACATACATACTCCTGTAGAGGTGATAGATATCTCTGATCTGGAGAGTACTGTTAATTTAGTAATCAAATGTGTTGAGAATGTGGATATATACTTTAAAGGTTAATTTTCTATAAAATAATTATTTTGAAGTAAAAAAATAAATTAAAAAATAAAGAAATAATTAAGATAAAAAAATAATAAATAGCCTAAATCTTAAAATATAATGGAAAAAAATAAATTTATAGAAATATAAGAGAAAGTAAATCCTTTAAGTAGGATTACTATATTATAATAAGTTTAAAATATTATATGTCTGACTATAATCTTAATTCCCATCAAAAATCATATATACTAAAAATAATTCACATAAAATTTATAAACATTGAAAAATACATTGAAGAGATAATTATGTACATTGTAGAGAGAATAAACAAATTAAAAAGGGAAAAAAATGCCATAATATTGGCCCATAATTATCAGTCTGAAGAGATACAGAGAGTAGCAGATTTTATAGGAGATTCATTGGAATTATGCATAACTGCAAAGGATACAGATGCAGATATTATTATATTCTGCGGCGTAGATTTCATGGCTGAGACTGCAAAGATATTGAATAAAGAAAAAAAGGTATTGATACCCGAGATAAAAAATACAGAATGTCCCATGGCACATCAACTTCCTCCGGAAATTATATTGAATAGTAAAAGGAAGTATAAAAATAGTAAAGTGATAATATATGTAAACACTCTATCCTCAGCAAAGGCCTTAGCCGATGCAACATGTACTTCTGCAAATGCCAGTGAAGTTGTTAATTCCTTTAAAGAGAAGGAGATCTTATTTGGTCCAGATAGGAATCTTGGATATTATGTAGAGAAGAGATCCAATAAAAAAATAATTCCAATACCTGAGGATGGCCATTGTTACGTGCATAAAAAATTTACAGTTGAGGATATAATCAACGCTAAAAGGAAATGCCCAAATGCTGAGGTTTTAGTTCATCCTGAATGTGATCCTGAAGTTCAGGATATGGCGGATCATGTTTTTAGCACGGGGGGCATGGTTAAACATGTGTTAAATTCTCCTAAGGATGAATTTATAATAGGTACGGAAGTAGATATGATAACCAGGTTAAGGATAGATCTTGAGAAAATTGGAAAATCCAAAAAATTGATACCTCTTAGAGAGGATGCTATTTGTGAGCCTATGAAGGAAATAACCCTTGAAAAATTGGAGAAATGCCTGTTAGAAGAAAAATACGAAATTAAATTAGATGAAAAAGTAATAGATAAAGCAAGAAGGGCTATTGATTATATGATATCCTTAAGTATATAATTAAGTATATAATTAATAATAAATTTAGTAAAAATATCATAATTAAAGAAATATTATAATAATTAAACATTATATATTGAATTAACAAAAAATATATTTTTTAAACTAACAATGAAAATTTATATATACTCTTGAATATAATAATATTAAATGCCTTCAATAAACCGACCCACATGGAGCCTATGGGTAACCTTGCAATGATAGAGGGTTCGAAATTGAAGGCATAATTTTTAAATGGATTTTTGGGCGAGCCCTGTGATAGGGAGTTTTCCCATAATATGATCAGGGCACAGCAAAAATCCTATAATACCCTCTCAACATGGGTTAGCCATCTGACGTGGCAAAGCCAAGGATGAGGAATGGTGTTAATGTTGAGAGATAATTCTTTAAAATATTTTTCTAATTTTTTTAATTTAGTATTTTTTTATTAATTTAATTTTAAGGGGACAGCATGGATGTAGATCAGATTATAGATAGTTTAAATTTAAAGTTTAGGAAAATTGATGGAAATGAATTAATAATTGCCATAACCATAGATTCCAATAAAAATATATTGATGACGGCCTTTATGGATAGAGAAGCATTGAAAAAAACCTTTGAAACGGGATATATGCATTATTACTCTACAAGTAGGAGCAAACTTTGGAAAAAAGGAGAGGAAAGTGGAAACGTACAAAAGTTAATAGAGATGTATATTGATTGCGATGGAGATGCTCTTTTATTTGTCGTTGAGCAAATGGGATGGGCCTGTCATGAGGGATATTATTCCTGTTTTCACTATAAAGTGAATTTAGATACGGGAGATATTGAAACCATAGGAAAGAAGTATCAAGAGAATACTTAATTTTTCATGGTCAAGTGCATAGCATTAAATTATAATTCCATATTGTACGAATAAAAAAGGATTAAAATAAAATAAAGAGAGATACTTTAAATTCCTAACTCAGTATACTTTTCATAGCATAAAGGGGTTCCTTCTCTTTTTTAGGTTATTTTAAATTTTAGATTTATCATTTTATTTTAATTATTATTTAATTTTTTAACTATTTATTTTTTATTAATTTTATTTTATATTAAATAATTTTTACAACATTTTTTTATTTTTTTTATATTGAATCCAAAGTCATATCTATTATCCTTTCAACAGATTTTGCAAGATTTGGAGGGAGTCCTGATAGATCTATACTTAGGAATCCTTTAATAATAAGAGATACTGCTTCATCCTCTGTTAATCCCCTTGACATTAAATATATTAACTGATCCCCTGCTATTTTACCAACTGCTGCCTCATGGGAGAGATCAATATTAGCCTTCCTTGCATCTAACTCAGGAACAGCATAGAGACGAGACTCATCTGATATTATTAGGCCTTTACATTCTAAATGTCCTTTAATCTCTTCCTCCTCCCCTACAAGTAGCCCTCTTGCCACTATTTCCGAAGCATCATCTGCAATGGATCTTGAAACAATGTCAGCACTACTATACTTTCCAGAGAGTACTACCTTGGAACCGAGATCTATTTTAGACTGTCCCTTTCCATAGACTATTGTTTGAAGTGTGGCCTTGGAATTCTCCCCGGCACAGTATACAGTTGGATAACTTTGTATAGATTTAACAGGTGTGGTTATTACATAATTATTTATAAATACTCCATTTTCTTCAATATACACCCCAGTTCTTGGTCTTACATGGACATTTTCTCCCCAATCATGTATCATAGTATAGGTTAATTTTCCATTCTTTTTAATATAGAACTCTGATATCCCAATGTGCAATCCAGACTTTACATGGGCAGAGGTGGTACATCCTGTAATTATATTTAATTCTCCTCCCTCTTCAACTATTATTATATTATGGACATTTTGAGAGGAGTTCTCCTTACCAATCAATAGACAGGTTTGTAGAGGTATTGTTTCCTTAACACCCTTTGGTACTCTTATAAAGAACCCTTCAGATAACTCCAATGCAGCTCGTGCAGTATATTTGTCCTTTATTTCAACAAGGTTCCAATAGTACTCATCTAAATCATACTTTTCAAGGGCCTCAGAAATTGGCATCATTTCAATTTTTGACTGTACATGGGAATATACTGCCTCATTATTTATTTGTAAATAGGATCCTGAGGTATTTTCCTCTTTAATATTTATACCTATGTTTTCCAATTGGGATCTATATTCTCTATCAAGATCCTCTAAGGAGTCTATAATTATATCACTCTTATTTATTTTATATTCATTAAGATTTATATCCACTCCATGGGGCGCTGGAACGTTCCTGTATTCTTCAGCAGTTTTCTTTATTTTCAATGTTTTTTCTTTTGATAGCATGCTATACACCTCTCATATCCATATCTAATTATTGTATTGAGAATCTCATCAGGACTTCCTGAACAGGATATTATACCATTATATAATACATGAGCTCTATCCACATTTGTAAAGTCCAAAATATGCCCCATGTGAGTAATTATTAAGCCTGATTTTTTTCTATCTGCAGGTTTCTTTGTTTTTTCAAGGAGTATGTCATTTATGATGGTTCCTATTAATTTGACATTCTCCACATCTACGCCACTGTCAGGCTCATCAAACATAATAAAATCAGGATTTTGAGCAAATAATTGGAGCAATTCAGATCTTTTAACTTCTCCCCCTGAAAAACCTACATTTACATCCCTTTCAAGAAAATCTTTAAAATGTAAAGTTTCAGCCATTTTTTCTATACTCTCCCAATCTACCTTTGAGATTATTTTTAAAAGATCCTTTAACTTTACGCCAGGTATTGAAGGGGGACTTTGATAGGATATGCCTATTCCAAGTTTTGCCCTCTCATATATTGGCATATCTATTATATCCTTTCCCTTAAAGTAAATACTTCCCTCTACAACCTTATATTTGGGATTGCCCAGTATGGTATTTATCAATGTTGATTTTCCTGCGCCATTTGGGCCAAAGAGTACATGAATTTCACCAGTATCTATATTTAGGTTAATATTCTTTAATAGTAATTTATCCTCCACTTTAACAGATAAATTTTCAATAGTTAGCATAACCTCACCTATTAGATTAAATAAAAAAAATAATTTAATTAAATAATATTTTAATTAAAATAGTAATTATTAATTAAATTAATTAATTTAAAATTATTAATTTAATATTATTAATTATTTTTATATATTATTGTATATTTTTACCCTCTTCGGCATATTTTATAATTACTTCTTTAATTTCCTCTACACTATCTAAAACTTCAATACCATCCATTTTCCTTAATTTATTAACATTCTCCACATCTTCCTTTCTAATATATAATTTTAAAACCTTTCCTCCAGGTATAATTGTCTCTATTTCTCCCAATCTATTGTCTGGAGGGTAGATATAGGTAGGTACCCTTGCCTTAATACCCTGGGCAATGGAATTCGTAATAAGGGTATCGGCTATACAATGAGATATTTTTGCCACAGTATTTGCTGTTGTAGGAGCTATTATGAATAAATCATATTTTCCAGTTTGTAATTTTCCAGGTAAAAATGGAGCATTGGCATCCACCTCTACCTTTATATCATAGAACTCATCCATTAATAAACCCCATAATCTATACCATTTTAACACAGCTTTACCACTTTTAGAGGTATATATGTCAATATCTAAATTATATTCATTCTTTAAGGATATCATTGTATGAACTACTTTCTCTATTTTATCACCACATCCAGTAATACCCCATGCAATCTTTACCATTTTATCATCAATTTATATTTTTAAGACATAATTTTAAATATTATTATTGATTTTGTAATAATAGGTATTATTCATTAAATAAGTATTATTCGCTATTCTATTTACTTAGATATTTATATTATATATTATTAATATTGTTTATCATCATCATTAATATTGTTATTAGGTATTATCATTTTTCATATTGTTGTTATTGTATATCATCATACATTATTATTTATATTACTCCAGCCTCCCTTAAAATTGATTCAGATGTCTCCTTAGAAATACCCTTTCTTAATATTGTATATCTATTTCTAATAGTGTGGGCCAGAGTTAATGCCTCAATAAGTATATCATCCTCAAAACCCAATTCCTTTCCAGTTGTAGGAACACCTACTTTTTTTAGGGACAATCTAATATTAACCATGGATTCCTTATCTAAGGAGTTCTCTCTATGATGCAGGTATGAGGAAATTATAGAGCCTACTCCACATTGCTCTCCATGGAGGCTCTCTATATCCAATTCATATTTCATCTTTAAATAATCAAGGGCATGGGAAAAAAGATGCTCACTTCCAGAGGCAGGCCTTGTGGATTTTGCCATGGATATTGTGATACCACTACCTATAAGAGCCTTAACGAGTTTTTCAGGAAAATCTTTAATACTGGAGTTATTTAATACATAATGCATCAATTCCTCGGCTATGGTCTTTGAAAATATTGCAGAGCTTTCACTGTATTCTTCACCTATCTCTCTGTGGGCAAGTTTCCAATCCAATACTGCTGTTATGTTAGATATCACATCCCCAAATCCTGCCTTAAGAAGTTTCCTGGGGGATTTTTTTATTATACTCATATCCACAATTATGGCTATGGGGGGATCTACCATACTAGAGGGCTGTTTTAAGGATACCACTGGCGAAGCTATACCATCATTTGATGCTGTGGTAGGCATTGATATATAGGGTATTTTTGAACAATATGCAACATATTTGGCCATATCTATGGACTTTCCCCCTCCAACGCCGATTATGGAGTCATATTCTTTAGTAATATCTTTAATAACTTTTTCATCCTTTAAATTTATATCAGAATAATACACATAATCAAATTCAGGGGCATACTTTTTAGTTTTTTTACCTACAATAACTAAAGGATTCTTTAAATTAAGTTTTAAAAGTATATCATAGAGTGCATCTATGCCATTATCTATGGTAATATATCTAGGTATTGTTATCATATTTTCCACATATCTTATTATTTTTTTTATGTCGTAATTCTATATTATAATACTATATAAAAAATATAGATATATTAAATAAAAAATAATAAAAATTTAAAAAAATAAATAATATAGATAAGTTTGAGGAAATATTATATACATACATAAGATAAAAATAAAAATTAAAAAGGTAATATAATGGAAAATAAATCAGTAAATATTATTGATTGTCCCATATGCCAATCAAAAAACACATTTAAAATAATCACAAACCAATTGGATATTCCATATCTTGGTAAGGTTATTGAAACTACAATGCTATGTAATAATTGCAAGTATAGAAAAAGCGATATTCTACCCATTGAAGTTAAAGAGCCTAAAAGATTTATTTTAAAGATATGTAAGGAGGAAGACTTAAATAAGAGGGTTGTAAAAAGTTCCACTGGATATATTAAAGTACCAGAGTTGGGATTTGAGGTAAAACCAGGACCTGCCTCTCAGGGATATATTTCCAATGTTGAGGGCGTATTAAATCGCCTTGAAGAATCCCTAA
>DQSV01000048.1 GCA_015663075.1 Methanothermococcus okinawensis
GTGTTTTTATTTATATAGTTATTTTTGTCTCTCTTAAAAAGATTTTTAATCTCTTTATAATATTATTTATTCTTAGCATAATAATATCTTTATATAGTCAAGAACATAATTTTTTGAACCCTGTATTTAAAGTGAAAAAAATTAAAAAAAATAAAAAAAATAATTTAAAAAAATTATAAATTATAAATTAAAAAAATAAAATTGAAATGATCTAAACTCGGTGGAATTGTGGGGATATTACTTAGCATGGTGATGGTATTAATAGGAATAGGCCTGTTAAACTATGGAAGCGACTGGTTTGTAATAGGAAGTTCTAAGATAGCAAAATATTTTAATGTTTCAAATTTTGTTATAGGTGCCACAGTAATAGCATTTGGGACCTCCCTACCTGAAATAATCACAAGTATTTATGCTGTTTATACAGGCTCGCCAATGATTGCAATAGGGACTTCCCTTGGAAGTTGTATTACCAACATTGGATTTGTACTCGGAATATGCGCCATATTATCTCCAATAATTATAAAACATAGGTCCATATTAAAAAATTCCCATATTTATTTAATTTATTCCATTATTTTAACCATTTTGGGATATGATGGTTTTAATATTATAGATGGATTTATAATGTTTATCTTATTTTTAGGATATTTTGGGCATACTATTAAAAAGGGAAGAAGAATTTCTGTAGATGAAGAGATTAACTGCGAAAATATATCCCTACCCTTGGCACTATTAATTACAATTATTGGTTTATTGGGAGTACTCATAGGTAGTAAATTGTTTGTTGATGGAGCCAAGGATGTTGCTTTACTCTTGGGCATATCTGATAAGATTATAGGGTTTACCCTTGTGGCATTTGGGACCTCCCTACCTGAGGCAGTAGTATCCATAACTGCCATTAGAAAAAAATTAGGGGACATTGTTATTGGAAATATCATAGGAAGTAATATGGCGAATATTGGTTGTGCATTGGCACTTTCAAGTATGATTTCATATATTCCCCCTACCAATTTTGAGCTATTTATTAATTTACTTCTTGTGACCATTATGGTAGGTTATATGAGCAAAGGTGTAATCTTTAATGGAGTACTGTCCAAAATTAAAAATAGGCCATTGAAAAAAGATAATAATGATAGCACTACATCGGATAGTGTTGGGGTAAGCCATAATAAATATTTAAAAATCAATAGAATTGAGGGATTATCTCTTCTTATTATTTATTTAATTTATGTATTGATTGTAACAAACATTATATAGTTTTATTTTTATTTGTATCCAATACCATATAACCTATCCCATTCTTATCCAATGTTTTTATGATCTTTTCAGTCATCTTTCCAGTTATTAGACATATAACATCACATCCTCTATCACAGGCCCTTATAATAGATTCTGGAACGGCAAACCTTATGCCTATGTCTATACCCAATTTTCTAGATACTACATGGGAAACTGTACCCATGCTTGCTATTATGGCATCTTTATTTTTATCCAATATTTCCCTAATTAAATCATAATCTACACTTTTAGAGCCCCCCATAACTCTTGGAGGTATTTTTAAAATTATGACACTACCCTTATTAATCTCAATTATACCCCTTATATCACTTAAGGCTATATCCTCTCCCCTTTTGCCTCCTTCAACAACCTTTGCAGTGGACTGTGATTTAATACTCTTTGAGGCATATAATAGCCCATTTTTCATAAATAGATATACTTCTTCCCCTTCATTCATATCCTCATATGCAATAGCAGGCCATATATCTTTGTATCTATATATATCCTGATTAATCTCCTCCAAATAATTTTTAAAGTGGGATATCCATGACTTTAAGGCTCTCATCCCCTTGTCTGTTAGGACATACTCCCCTCGCCCCCTTGATTTAATATATTCCTTTTTAAGTAAATGTCTTATATGCTCAGAAACTCCTTGGACTGTTATTCCCAATGTATCGGCTATTTCCTTCTGTTTTATATGAGGCTGTTTCCTTACAATCTCTGAAAGTATTTGAAATTCAGTAATATTCCTCTTCTTCATAGGATCACCAAAAATATAATAAATTTTAAAATAAATATTAAAAAACATATAAATAATTTTGTTTAAATATTGATTTTATTTAATATTAATTTAATAATAATCACATCTTTGTATCAACATTATATATTAGGACAATTATATTTAATGATATTAATAATAATGATATTACTTATATTGAATGTTATTTTGGTGAGTTTATGGATATTCTTTTAGTTAATGATGATGGTATCTATTCCAATGGATTGTTATTATTAAAATCAGTGTTAAATGAGGAATTGGATGCCAATGTTACTATTGTGGCTCCCACAAATCAACAAAGTGGGGTGGGCAGGGCCATTAGTTTATTTGTGCCCTTGAGAATCACCAAAACTAAGTTGTCAAATGGGGATTATGGTTATGCAGTATCTGGAACTCCCACAGATTGTGTTATTCTTGGAATTTATAAAATATTAAAAAAAGTTCCAGATATGGTTATTTCAGGCATTAATGTAGGGGAAAACTTAGGCACTGAAATAACAACCTCAGGAACTCTTGGTGCTGCATTTGAGGGAGCCCACCATGGGGCAAAATCCTTGGCATGTTCCCTTCAAATTACAAAGGATCACTTAAAATTTAGAGAGGGGGAAATGCCAATAGATTTTGCAAATGCCTCAAAGATAGTGGTTAAGGTTGTTAAAAAATATTTTGACCAGAATTTTCCCTGTGATGTGATTAATCTAAATATTCCAGAGGATGCAGATATAAACACCCCCATAGAAATTACTAGATTGGGAAAAAAAATGTATTCAACCCATGTAGAGGAAAGAGAGGATCCAAGGGGCAGAGAGTACTTTTGGATAGGGGGCTATCCAATAAACAATGATGAGGAAGGTACTGATGTTTATACCCTTAGGAAGAAAAAACATGTTTCCCTAACTCCCCTTACATTGGATACTACTATAAAGGATTTAAATAATTTTAAAAATAAATATGAAAAAATATTAAATTTTTTATAATTTGTAATAATATATACCTTTCATTTTATTTTTATTCTATTTTATACTTATTATATTCATTGCAAATTAAACAGATAAAAACAGATTAAAATATGGTTTGATTATATAAAATATATTTTATTTATTATATTTATCTCCATTATTGACTTAAAATATTTATTTAATAATAAAATAAATTAATGTGATATTATGTTAAATAAATTAAAAATAGGCCCTTTAAAAAACATATATACTAAAAAAGATGATAATAGAGGAAATTATAAAATAGCACTTTTAATAGACGGACCAAATATGCTAAGGAAAGAATTTAATATAGATTTAGACAAAATACGAGAAGTATTATGTAAATTTGGAGACATTGTAATTGGTAGAGTTTATTTAAATCAGTATGCCTCCGATAAGTTAATAGAAGCCATTATAAATCAGGGTTTTGAGCCGAAAATTACTGCTGGAGATGTTGATGTTGAAATGGCTGTAGAAGGTACAGAGTTAGTATTCAATAACCATATAAACACAATAGCCTATATGACCAGAGATGCAGACTTTCTTCCAGCCATGAGAATTGCAAAGGAGCATGGAAAAAGAATCATAGTAATTGGTGCAGAACCTGGATTTAGTTTGGCCATTCAGAACATTGCAGATGAGGTAATTAAAATAGAGGAAGATTTTGTATTTGATAAGGAAAAATTATTAGATAAAAAGAAGGAGAAAAAATCAAATAATGAAAATGGTAAAAAAGATGTTGAAGAGGAAAAGGCAACTATTGAAGAGGAGGCTAAGAGCATGAATGATAAAAATAAAAAGGAGGATTCTGAGAAGAGTATTACCCAACCAATAATTAATAAAATTAATTGGTTTAAAAAGTAAAGTAATGATAGAATACTGAAAAAATTAAAAGTATATAAAAAATAGTAAAATAATAAAAATAAATAAAAAAATAATACATAAAAAAATAAGAAATAATAAACAAAGAAAAATAAAATAATAACCATCCATTGGGATAAACTATGATAAATTATTTAATTGGGTTAATCTTTCTTATAATAGGTTCAATACAAGATTTTAGAAGTAGGGAAATTGAAGATTATGTATGGATATTCATGACACTTTTTGGAATAGCATATCATCTCTACTTGACCATAACTACTGGAAATGTTAATCTCTTGATAGATTCCATTTTTGGATTTATCTTTTGTTTTATAACAGGATATGTTATGTTTATATTCGGTGTAGGTGGGGGGGATGGTAAATTATTGGCAGGTATGGGAGCCCTAACTCCAAAATATAGTATGCCAGTATATACTTCATTTGGGAGTATTCTAAGTATGGAATATATTCCATCCTTTCCAATAATGGTTTTTATAAATGGAATGTTTTTAATGATCTTTTTACCTATAATAATACTTATAAAAAATTTAATAAAGGGAGTTAAGCCTAAAAACATTAAACATTTAATTATGCTATGTTTTGGAGAAAAGGTTAAGGTTAAGGATGTAAGGGGTAAAAATAGACTAATAATGGGAAAGGATGATGATTTTAAGTTTTTTCCATCCTCAGAGAATGATGATTTTTCAAAATATGAGGATAATGAGGAGATATATGTAACACCAATGATTCCTCTAATAATCCCAATTACTATTTCCTATATAATCACCCCTTACATTGGAGATTATTTTATATATTTAATAATTGGTAAGTTTATTCCATTGGGATAATAAATAATTGAGTTTATATAATTAAATTTTAAGATATTAAATTATCCCTTTGAAATTTCCATATTATGGAAAAGTTTTTTAGTGCATTTCTTACTCTATCCTTACTACCTTCAATTACTATGGTGTTATCCAATTCACTACTGTATTCAAAGATAACACCATACCATTCACTCAAATCGCTTAATATTTCTGATTGAAGATCCTCATTTAATTTTACTCTTATGGCTTCAACATTCTTTCTTTTTTTAACTTCCACATTAAATTTATTTCTATTTAGTGGAAATTCCACATCCAAATCATTTCTCATAGCCTTGGATAACTTATCCAAGTATTCCTCTACAAGTTCATTATCACATAAACCAAAGAGTAATGATTGTATTTTTGAGAGCTCATTGTTTGCCTTCATCAACATATCAATGGATGCATGTTCATCAATTAGATAATAAGATATTATATTATTTGCAATCCTTAATCTAAAAAAAACTTCTTCAGGAACTACTTTTCCCTTACGGACCAATGTAGTGGCAAGTTCCTCCAATACAACCCACTGTTTTTCTATGCCGTGAGCATTTTTTATCTCTTTGTTCATAGTTACCCCCAATTTAAAATGTAAATTATAGTTAAATAAAAATACCTTAAATCTATTCCTAAGAACTTTAAAATATTTGGAGATATGGACTTATCCTGTTAAAACTTTAAAATTCCTCTATTTTTATTTTAATTTTTATTTTATTTTTATAATTTATATTTTTTTTATGGAACTAAGATTTTATTACAACATTATTACGTTATTGGCTATAATTTTATATTTTTTATTCAATATCCTAAATTAGTCCATGTCATCTTTATTCTTTATTTTTTCCATTTTGTCTATATAATTAATTAGAATATTTTCTGAATCATAATTTAATAAGGTACCTAACTTCTCAAACTCTGATTTTATGTGTTCCAAACTACTGTAATCCTCTATAAAGAAAACCTGATAACTAGTGGTACCTATTATGTTAAATATTGCTACAATATCATCATTTTTTAATTTTCTATTTTCTATATTGGCCCTGACCTTTATACATTCTGAAATATCACTTTTTAATCCCTCTTCAACAGATATTATGCCTATAAGTTTTGCTATAAAGGACCCTTCATCACACTTCACAATACCACCCAATAAATAAACACAATATATAGAAAATTATTATAATGTTATTTTTTATATTAGTTCATAAATATAGAAGTTAAATGAAAAATAAATCAAATGCTATTGCATTATTCATCCTAATATATCTCTATAATTTTTATTAATGATATATCTTAATAATATTTTCATAATTGCCCTTGATACTTATATACAATATTTTTTATTTCCTCAATTTTTTCCCTCATAACCTCCTCACTATCTGCCTCTAAGTTTAACCTTAGAAGGGGCTCTGTATTTGAAGGCCTTATATTAAACCACCAATTTTCACAAAATATGGATATACCATCTATTTCCTCAATTTTACAATTTTTGTAGGTTTCCTTTAACTTTTCCATTATGATTTTTTGGTCTTTTACCTTAAAATTTATCTCTCCACTATGATAGTATTTTTTATATTCCTTCCATATTTCTGATAGGGGTTTCCCACTATGCTCTATAGCAGATAGTATATAATTCAAGGCAATTAATGGCCCTTCAAAATAACCTATCTCCTTAAAATAAAAGTGATTTGAAAGTTCTCCTGCAAAATACCCATCTACTTCACGCATAAGTTTCTTTATAAAATAATGCCCTACTCTGGTTTTTATGGGAACTCCCCCATATTTCTCAATTACTTCAGGAACAATTTTACTACATCTTAAATCATACACTATCTTTAACTTCTCCTCTTTTTCAGTGGAGTTTTTCATTTTATTTTCCTTTAATATTTCCACAGCAATTAATGCTGTTAATATATCCCCCTGTAATACATTACCCATTTCATCAATAATCCCTATCCTATCCCCATCTCCATCAAATATTATACCCATATCACAGTTATTCTCTTTTACAGTCCTTATTATATCTTCAAGGCAGGATTTTTTTAAGGTATCTGGCTGATGAGCAGGAAATGAACCATCAGGATAATCATTTATAAAGACATGATTAGGGAGCAATTGACTCAATATTTCCCTTTCTACAACTGCAGTACTACCGTTGGCAAAATCAATGGCCACCTTTATGTCGTAGGACCTACATCTATTCAAAAAGAATTTTTTATATTCTGAAACTATATCCACAGTGAATTTATTTAAATCCAATGCTTCAATTTCCTTTTTTTTATCATTATCTATTTCATATTTTTTAAAAATTTTCTTTATCTCATCCACTGGAGATATTGGGATAGTCATCCTATCACACATTTTAAATCCAGTATATTCTGGAGGATTGTGGGATGCCGTTAGAATTACTCCTAAATCATAGTTATTCCTTGTACCAAAGTACATTAAAGGAGTTGATATCATGCCAGAATAGGATACCTTACCCCCAGATTCCATAATTCCATATATAAAGGACTTTAAAAGTTCCTTGGATCCCTTTCTCACATCATTGCCAACAAGTATATTTTTATATTTTTCTCCAAGGGTCCTACCAAGGGAATAGGCAAAATTTTCATCGATTTCTTTTTTAAAGACACCCCTAATATCATAGGCTTTAAATACCAAGATATCACCGATTGTAATTTGATTGTAATTTAATGGTTTTATATGTAATTTATTATTTTTATTTATTTTAATATTTTATCATTATTTCGTTTATTATTCTAATTTTATTAATTATAATATTTATTTTATTTCATCCTACTATAGTTTTTATATCTGCATGGTATTTATAAATACTAATAATTTGGACTCTTATGGAATTTACTGGTGGAATAATGCTTCCTAACAAAACTGCACTTAAAATAATAAAAAAATATATAATAAGATTTGAAAAAGGAGAGGATTTAAATAAATTTAAAGAAGAACTTATTAAAAGCCTCTTAGACCACAATCTCCTTATCAAAACAGAGGATGGTACTTACACCTTAGTATCTGAAAATAGGGAAGAACTTATGCACTCAAAAATAGGCTCTTTAAGAGAAGGGGTTGAAAAATTTGTCATACCCTCAGATTTAAAAAAAATGAAGAATCCAAAAATATTGGACCTATGTAGTGGAATGGCCTATAATGCCATAGCGGCCCTTCATTTTAATAAAAATTGTAGTATAGATATGATAGAATGTTGTAAGGAGGTACTTTTCCTATCTATGTGTATTGATATACCCTACAGGGAACATGACATAATGAAGGAAAAATTAAAAAACTTTTTTAGGGGGAACTGTGAGGGAGAGGATAAAATAAACATATATGCCAATGATGCAAGAAAGGTAATTAAAAAATTAAATAATAAGTATAATGTAGTATTTCATGATGCATTTTCACCACAGAGGGATTCTGTACTATATACCTTGGATTTTTTAAAAAAATTATATGAAAAAATGGAAGATAATTCTATTTTAATTTCCTACTCCTCCTCTATTCCATTTAGAAGCGCATTGGTTAGTGCAGGATTTGTAATTTCCGAGGGAGATTCCATAGGTAGAAAAAGGGGAATAACAATTGGATATAAAAATCCATCTAAAGATAGAGTATTAAAAAGAATATCCCTCACTGATGAGAGATTAATAGCTCTATCAACAGTGGGTGTTCCCTATAGAGATGTTAATTTAAACCTAACCCATGAGGAAATAGTGAAAAATAGATATTTAGAAAGAATCAGAATGAAGGAAAAATTATTAAGTATGGGAAAGTATTATTCTACAAAAAAAGTTAAATTAGGTAAAATTGATAAAAAATTTTTAGATATTCAGGATTTAAATTTAAATTCTTCAGAGATTATTTTAAAAATGAGGGAACTTTTGGAGAGTTGATTGTTTTATGGTGCATTATCAAAATGTAGAAAAAATTATTTCAAAAAAATAATATGGGTTTAAGAAATTATATTCTTGAATATATTATTTTTTATAGTAAATACTTTATAATTTTATAATATAATAAATTTTTTAAATATTTTTTATATAATCATAATATAAATTAAATTAATCCACATCAACATAAATCTCACTGTTTTTTTTCATGGCATTTAGAAGTTCCTTACCAACTTTGGTTTTTTTATTTATTTTTACAATGCCCCCAGATCCCACTGTTGCATTACATAAAAATTCCCCATCTATGTAGATTTTAACATTACTTCCAATCAAATCCTCCTCAACTTCCACAAGTACATGTTTCTTAGTTTCCCTCAATTTAGTGGTTTCATAATCATTAATAAATTCATACTCCAAATATCCCCCAGATTCTTTGGGATCATCCATGCTTCTAACATTTATTTTAAGACCCAAATTATTTTCTAACTTTGTTATCTCCTTTCCTCCCTTTCCAATAATAACTGGGACATACTTTTCTGGTACAATTAATTCTATGGTATGATTATTTTTAACCTTTACTTTTACATTATTTCTAACTTTTTTTGGTAAATATTCACCTAAGGCCCTTTTTATACCCTCCTCTGCATATCTGTATATTGGAGACTTGGTACTCTGCTCTTCCCCTATTGGCATTACTACAACCTGCTCCCCGTAGGTATATATTTCATACTCACTTTTTCCAGTTTCAAAATCCCTTACATCAATCACAGGCCTTGCCAAATCAGCCTCCTTCATACCATGGGGAATCTTAACTGTAAAGTGAATCTCATATACCTTCTTTATTTTTCCATCCTCTATGTAGATTATGGTATCTACTACCTGTGGAATTATTCCCAATTCAACCCTACCAATGAGACGTTGAATGGCATCTATGGGTTTTGAGGCATGAACAACTCCTACCATTCCAACTCCTGCCATCCTCATATCTGCAAATATCTCAAAGTCCTTGGTCTTCCTAACCTCGTCGTATATGGTATAATCAGGCCTAACAAGCAACAGTATATCACAGGTATTTTCCATACTACCTTCAAGAGGAGCATACTGAGTAATTAAATCTTCAACTTGAAGATCCCTTGGATTTTCCATGGTTTTTACAATTTTATTATTTTCACAGTAAAACTTTGCCAGGGCCGATACAAATGTTGATTTTCCACTACCTGGGCTACCTGAAACAAATATTCCCTCTGCTTTTTTTAATCTCTCTAAAAGTCTATCGGATAATTCATAGTCCTCAAGGGATACCTTAGCAATAGGCCTTACAACTGTAATTTCAAGAGATTCTGAGAAAGGAGGACGAGTTATAGATATTCTTAAAGTGCCCAACTGTATTACTGTGGCTCCCCTCTTCTGTATTTCAATAAATCCACTGTTTTGTTCAGTGTATTTTAAGGTATTGTCTATTAAATATTCCATTTCTCTTTTAGATAGGATTTTATCTGAAATGGGGAGTAATTTAACATTTCCTGGCTTTCCCTTTTTTGCATAGGGTGGGCAATTTTCCTTTAAATGTATGGAGGAGGTAATAGGATCAAAGTATTTCATTATTTCCAATTCTACTCTTTCCTCTTCAACCTCCAAATAACAGGTCTCTATACCCTGGGCCTTAGCAAGATTATATTGTATTTTATCACTTGTGAGCAATACTGAGTCACTCTCCTTTGCAACCTTTCTAATCATAGCATCAATTTCTCCAGATTTTGCAAGATGTATGGTATCAAGAGAAGGCCTCTCTCCATAGTATTCAAGTTCCATATTGTGCTCCTTTGAGATTTCAACTAATTTTGTTAATTCCTCAATACCTAAGTATCCTATCTCTCTGCCTTTGTTTGCCTGGGCCTCTAACTCTGCCACTACGGCCTCTGGAATAATAATCTTACTATCCCTTATTGTACCATTTTTTATGAATTCAGATACTCTTCCATCTATTACTACGCAGGTATCAACAGTAATGTTTTTATTTTGTAAATTCAGTTTGTTATATTTATTTTTCATAAATTCTACCTCGTGTTTATTTTATTGTTCCTTTGTTTTTTTACCTACTTATTTATTCATTTATTATTTACTCATTTATTTATTCATTTTAGGTGTGTAAATTGGATAAATAGTATAGGGCAATGAATAATAGTTGGCGTTAAATTACTACTTAAAAATTATAATAAATGTACAAAATCATATAAAATACACTTTAGTAAAAATCTTTTATCAAAAAATAAAGTAATATAAAAAATTATTTCTATTTAATATGTTCTGTTATGGGATAAAAAAGGATGACGATATTAAAAAACAGTAATTAAAAAATAATTCATAATTAATAACAAATCTTAGATTTTCTATTTTATTTTAATTATTTTTTTATAGAGGTCCCCAAGAGAATTAGATAATGTTGCTATTTTTAATATAAATAGTTTTGTTTAAGATTATAATAAAAAAATTAAAATAAAAAATATTTCATAATTTAAAACCTTTATGCTAAGGATAAAAAACTAAACACCTTGGAATAAAGGGAATTTATAACTTATAAAATACACACCCTGTACCACATTATTTTACTTATATTACTTTATTTATTATTTTACCCTTATGCCATTTACTTTCTTAGACTTCCAAGAGTGTCTCTTTATTTTTTTGCTAACTCCAAATCCACATGCTGCACAGGCCTTTTTCCTAATATGGTAGGCCCTTCTACCACATCTTCTACATATTATATGATTGGATCCTTTATTGTGCTTACCCTGAGAGGGGGTACCTTTACTCATTTTTTTCACCGTATTTTATCTTTTAATTATTATAGAGATACAAATAATACATTGTCCCCTCTAATTACAATCAATTGAAACTCCTTATCCCCTTTATCAAATTTTGCATTTTCAAGGGCTATGTTTATATGTAAATCATAGGCTTTAAGTCTTCCCTTAACTACACCACCATCTTTTAAATAGACAGTTACATTTGTATTGATGGATTTACCTAATGCATCCAATGGTCTTTGAGTATCTATCATTAATTCACCCCAAGAATAGTTTTTTAATATATTTTTTGTAATAATTTTATACTTAGTGTATATATATGTGTCTATGCATTTTAAAATAAATGTTAAGAAAATAATTCAATAAAATAATTTATTTTTGTGATTTATTTTTATGATATAATGGGGTCCATTTAAGTCTTCTTGCAACCCTTCTAAGTTTATAGTTTTTTTCACATTTTGATGAGCAGAAAAACATTATGGAACTGTCTTTTTTTACATATTTTTTTCCAGTTCCAGGCTCAATTTTTCCACCACAAAAACTGCATGTTTTCCATTCCATATTATTCACCTATCTCCTTCTACCTAATGGCTTTGCTTCCCTTTCAGTTTCCCTAAGCATTATTATATCTCCAACCTTAATGGGCCCTTTAACATTTCTTGTTAAAATACGGCCAGTATCCTTACCACCAAGTATTTTACACCTTACCTGGAATATTTCTCCAGTTACCCCAGTTCTTCCAGTTACCTGGAGAACTTCTGCGGCAGTGGCTTCTTTATATACCATGTCATCAGACATTTAATCACCTTATGGGAATATTTTTTTTATTTTTATATTTATTTCTTTAATGAATTTATTTTTTCCACCAATTCTTCTAATTCTGAGGAGTCTCCTTCAACAATAATTGCAGCGGCAGATGTTGGTACTTCCAAACCTATGGCCTTTCCCAATTGTTCCTTTGTGGATACATAGGTATATGGAATATTCTTTTCTTCACAGATTAATGGAATATGTGCAACAATTTCCTCAGGCTGAACATCCTTTGCCAAAACCACTAACTTGGCAGAGTTTCTTTCAACTGATTTTGTTACTTCATTTGCTCCCTTTTTAACTTTTTCGCTTTTTGATAGTATTTCAATGGTTTTTTCCTCTATTTCTTGAGGTACATCAAATTTTACATAAATAGCCATGGTATTACCTCCTTCATTTTTTAAAATAAGTTTTTCATCCGGATTATTCCCACTCATATCATCATGGTTTTAAAAAGAGTGGATAGTGCTCTATTATATTAAGTAATATATATACGTTGTGGTAATTGTAGGAGGGAATGTATAGTTATATAATTATTTTTTATTTTTACTTTTTTACTGCTTACATTTAATCATGTTTAATGTATTTCTTTTTAATGTATTTCCACAGCATGGGCACATTTTTTTGCACTCTCCCGAGCAGAATTTATATCTTTATCCCATGCCAGTGCAACTCCCATTCTTCTTCCAACCTTTGCTAAGGGTTTGCCAAATATTCTAAGGTTTGTATTTGGAATACTTAGGGCCTGAGATATGTCATACTGGGGAGCCCATTTATTGATGTTGGATTTAATCACATGACTTGCCCCTGCAGGCACAATTAACTCTATATTTAGGGGCAATCCCAACAAACTTCTTAAATGTATTTCGAATTGGCTCATATTTTGAGTAATCATTGTAACCATCCCGGTATCATGGGGCCTTGGGGAAACTTCACTGAATATTACTTTATCATCCTTAATAAAGAGTTCTACCCCATATAGTCCCCTACCCCCTAACATGGTAACCACCTTATAGGCCATATTTTGGGCCTCTCTTAGAAGTTCCTCAGGCATTGGATGAGGTTGCCAACTCTCGTGATAATCCCCATCAATTTGAACATGGCCAATGGGGGGACAGAATTTTATTCCCTCCTCAGTTTTTGCAGTCAATAATGTTATTTCATAATCAAAATCTATAAACTCCTCCACTATTACTTTAGAACCTAAGCCCCTTGCAGAAATTTTTGCATAATTCCAAGCCCTCTCAATATCTTCCTTTTTTCGAATAATACTTTGGCCCTTTCCCGAGGAGGACATTATGGGCTTAACAACACAGGGCATTCCCAGATAATCCACTGCATCTCTTAACTCCTCCAAAGATTCAGCAAATCTATATTTGGCGGTTTTTAAATTGAGTCTTTCAGCAGTTAATCTACGAATACCTTCCCTATCCATTGTTATTTTTGTGGCACTGGCAGTAGGAACTACCTTATGTCCAAATTCCTCCATTTCCACGAGTATGTCTGTGTTTATGGCCTCTATTTCTGGTATAATATAATCAGGAATTTCCCTTTCAATAATGCTCCTTAATGCCCCCTCATCCTTCATATCTACAACATAACTCCTATGGGAAACTTGCATTGCAGGGGCATTCTGATATCTATCTACAACAATACATTCTAAGCCTAATCTCTGGCCCTCTATAACTATTTCCTTGCCTAACTCTCCTCCACCTAATAATAGTATTTTGGTGGCATTTGAAAATAGGGGGGTCCCCAATCTCATAATTTCACCAAGATTTTTTAATTATTTTATTTTTTATTGATGCATTATATTATATTTACAATATTTTATTGTCTATACTATAACATTTATAATATCTAATGTTCCCTACAATCAACATTTTTTTATATAAAAACAAAAATATAAAAATCTTGAATTATTTGAAGGAAATTATTTTAATATTTTTTTAATATTTAAAAATTATAGATTTACATTATATTTTTATATGCATTATTTTTTTATAATCCCAAATAAAACTACCTATAATGATCTATAAAGAAATATAATAGAAAAATAATTTAAAAATAAAAAAAATAAAATAATTTTAATGTGTATTTATTTTCATAATTATATGAGGTGAATTTTTATGAAGATATATTTAAACGGAAAGTTTGTAGATAAGGAAGATGCCAAAATTTCAGTTTATGATCATGGTCTATTGTATGGAGATGGAATATTTGAGGGTATTAGGGCCTATGATGGAGTAATATTTAAATTAAAGGAGCATATAGATAGGCTCTACGACTCTGCAAAATCCATACTTTTAAAAATACCTCACTCCAAAGAAGAAATGGAAAAAATAGTTGTTGATACTGTTAAAATAAATAACCTAAGGGATGCATATATAAGACTTGTGGTTACAAGGGGTATTGGAGATTTGGGATTGGATCCTGAAAAATGCCCTGAACCAACAGTATTTTGCATTGCTGAACCTATGAAGCCATTACTTGGGGATAATGGTATTAGGGTAATTACCTCATCAATTAGAAGACTACCAGTGGATGTTTTAAATCCTGCTGTAAAATCTCTAAACTATTTAAATAGTATCTTGGCAAAGATTCAGGCAAATTATGCAGGAGTTGATGAGGCATTTCTATTAGATACTGAGGGTTATGTTGCAGAGGGAACTGGGGATAACATCTTTGTGGTAAAAAATGGGGTTATAAAGACTCCTCCATTATCCTCAAGTGTATTAAAGGGAATTACAAGGGATGTTGTCATAGATTTAGCAAAGGATATGGGCTATAGTATTTTAGAGGAGAGGCTCACATTGCATGAACTTTATGTTGCAGATGAGTTATTTATAACTGGCACTGCTGCTGAATTGGTACCTGTGATAGAGATTGATGGCAGGGTTATTAACAATGGTAACATAGGAGAAATAACAAAGTCATTAAAGGATGAATTTTATAAAATAAGGAAAGTTGTAGGTACAAAGGTATATGGTTAAAATTCTTAGGATATTATATTCAAGAACATAATTTCTTAAACCCAATTTAATATAAAAATAAAATTATTAAAAGAATTATAAAATAAAAAAATATTAATGATTTTTAATAAATTTAAATATATAAATATGGAAGATACTAAATTAAAATTTTAGATTACAATTAAATATTTTTTAGATTTTTTTATTTTTTAAAATAATTATTTCAATAAAAAACATATAATCCATATTAAAAATAAGAAAACTCCAACCTTAGATAGAAAAAATTAAAATCAGATCTCATTAAAAGAAATCATAAGTAATCTACACAATCTCTCAAAATCCTCCCTCCTATGCTCCACATTTATACTTATCCTTATTCTCTCAAGACCCTTTGGTACCGTGGGATACCTAATTCCAATGGCAAATACTCTGTTTTTAAGTAAATACTCTGAAGTTACCATGGTTTTCTCTCCAAGTACTATGGGATATATTGGAGTTAAACTATCTCTTTTAATAAGATTGTATTTTTTAAATATTCTATTGGCCTCACATATATTCTCCTGTAACTTCTTACTTAAATCTCCTTCTTCTATTAATTCCAAACTTCTAATGGATCCAGATACCACTGAGGGAGGTAGAGCTGTGGAATATATAAAACTCCTTGATGTATTTATAAGGTACTCTATTACTTCCTCTATTCCACATACAAAACCCCCTAACCCTCCAATGGCCTTTGATAGAGTGCCTATCTGAATTATATTATCTGTAGGTTTTAGATTAAAATGCTTCAAGGTTCCCTTACCCTTACCAAGTACTCCAGTACCATGGGCATCATCCACTATAACTATTCCACTGTATTCCTCGGCTATCTTTATAATATCCTTAAGTGGTGCAATATCCCCATCCATGGAGAATACTCCATCTGTAATGATAAATATGTTGTTGTAATTTTTTTCCCTCTCTTCTATAATATTCCGTAAGTTGTCCATATTGCAATGATCATATATCTCTACATCTGCCCTACTTAGCCTACATCCATCAATTATTGAGGCATGATTTAATTTATCACTTAAAATTAAATCCCCTTTTTTACATAGGGAACTTATAACCCCAACATTGGTGGAGTATCCTGTTGGATATACTAAGGCTCTCTCAGTCTCCTTAAACTCTGCTATTTTCTCCTCCAATACTCCATGATTTATATTTCCAGAGGTTAGTCTTGATCCTGTGGAGCCTAACCCATACTTTAATCCTTCCCTTGCAGCATCTATTACTTCAGGATGTTTTGAAAGGCATAGATAGTCATTTGAAGAAAAGTCTAAGGTAATATTTTCCTTTCTTCTTAAGTATCGATATAAATTGTTGTATTTAATATCTTCCAATTTTTTCCTTAAATTCAACATACTATCACACGAATAAGTAATAGAGACTGTCAAGATAAATAAATTAAAAAAATCAAAAGTAGAAAATCCTTCAAGAAAAATAACAGTGATCAATCACTTTTAAATTATAAATAAATATTTAAAATATTTTTAAAACCTTTTATAGTAAATTATATATAGTATAATAACTCACTTATTTAAAATA